>NZ_DASSVG010000658.1:0-8310 GCF_035706265.1 Ramlibacter sp.
AACGCGGGGCGCAGTTGAGTGATGCGGGGCGGCAGCGGAACCGATTTTCCGGGGAAGTCCGCGCGTCAGCGCGGACCGGCACCATCGCGGACACGCACCGCGCACCGCCCGCCGCGACGCCCCCCGGCCGACGAGGAGGGCACCTGGATCCCGCGTACGATGCCGCCGGCCCGAAGGAACGCTGGGGTTTCGCTCCGCTCCACCGCCAGCCTACGAAAACCAGCCTACGAGAAACGGCAGCCCTCACCGCCGCCCGATCCCATCGAACGAGAACGTGAAGATCAAGTCCAGCCCCGAGCGTTCGCCCGCCTCCGCGCGCACCGTCACGCGTTGCGAGATGTCATAGAAGATGAACAGCGTGCCGACGGCGCCCGAAAGGCTGCGCTCGTAGGCGGCGTAGAAGTTGTCGGCGAAGCGCTTGCCCAGGCGCACCACGGCGCCGGCGCTGCCTTCGGAGCGCACGGTCAGGTCGTCCAGGCCCAGCTTGCCTGCGATGCCCTTGCCGGTGCCGCCGCGGCCGGCCAGCAACGCCGCGGCCGCGCGCTGCAGCAGCGCCGTCTCGGCGCCGCCGCCGGCGGACGACTGGCCCAGGACGAGGTAGGAGAGCGTCTCCGCTTCGGAGAGGCCCGCCTCCGAGTACAGCTCCACGTGCGGCGACTGCGCGCGGCCGGTCACCTGCACGCCCACCTTGGGCGTGAGGTTGGGCCGGATCGCCAGGATGTCCAGCGCCGGGTTGTCGGGCGCGCCGGTGAAGCGCAGCTCGCCCTTCTCGATGTTCATGCGCTGGCCATAGGCCTCGTAGGTGCCGCCGGCCGTGCGGATCAGGCCGGTGATCTGCGGCAGGCCGGCCGACGCGCCGGCAATCTCCACCGAGCCGACGAGGCGCGTGTCGACACCGCGGCCCGAGACGCGGAAATCGTTGCCGAGGTCGAAGCTGATCTTCATCGTCAGGGTCCGGCCCGCGCTCTCGCTGGGGGCGGGCCGCAGGCGGCGCTCGGCCTCGGTGGCCGCCACGCCCGGCGCGTTGCGCACCACCACGTCCTCACCCAGGCGCGGCGGCGTCTCGTCCGGGATCTGGATGCGCGCGCGGTCCACGCGCAGTTGCCCCGTGACCGTCGTGCCGCTGCGGTCCATGCGCGCTTCGACCGGGCCCGAGACGGTGAGCTGCCGGTCGCTGCGGATGCTGGCGCGCAGCTGCGAGAGCTGCGCGTGCGCCTCGAACACCGGGCCTTCGGAGGTCCACGCGCCTTCGCCGTAGGCGAGCAGGCTGCCGCCCCCGCCTGCGCCCTCGTCGCTGCCGCGCAGCAGGAACTCGCTCACGGTGAGCTTCTGGCCCGCGAGCTGGGCGCGCAGCCGGCCGCCGCGCAGCTCGATGCCGTCGACCACCGAGCGCAAGGCCAGGTCGTCGGCCAGCACCGGGCCCGAGAGCTGGGGCTGCGCCCGCGTGCCGGCCACGGTGATGTCCGCGGTGAGCGAGCCGCGCAGCCGCCAGCCCGGCGGCGCCAGCAGCGACCACACGCCGATGCGCGGCAGCTGCGCCTGCACGCGCCCGGACAGCGGCGCCTGCTCCGGCCATTCCCAGCCGCCGTCGGCGCTGCGGGCCAGGCGGCTGCGGATCTCGCCCTCGGCGTGGCCGGCGCGCTCGCTGTCCCACAGCAGCGAGAGCACGACCTGCTCGCCTTCGGTGGTGAGCCGCACGCGCGCTTCGCGCACGCCGGCGGTCACGCGCGCCGCCGCGCCGTCGACGCTCTCGGCCAGCACGTTGACGTCGCCGCGCACGCGCGCCAGCGTGGCATCGATGCGCGGAGTCTGTCCCAGCACCGTGTTCCACTCGGCATCGAACACCATGTCGCCGGAGAGCGCCGAGCCGGCGAGCTGCGGACCGCCGAACAGCTCGATCCAGGCCATCGGCAGGCCGGAGAGGCGGCCCGAGGTGGTGAGCTGGCCGCGTTCGTGCCGCAAGGGCGTCCAGGTGAGCACGGCGTCCGTCGCCGGTGTGCCGCTGCGCATTGCGGGCGCGCGCAGCAGGGCTTCGCCGGCCGAGAGCGCGAAGCTCTCGCCCTGCACGCGCCACTCCACCGGGCGCTGCAACTGCAGCCGCCACGCGTCGCGCGTGAGCGCCGGATCCTGCACCGTCAGCAGCAGGCGCGCGACCTGGCCGCGCCAGGACGGCGTGCCGCCCAGCGTCCCCGAGAGCTGGCCCGAAGCCGCGAGATCGAACTTGCGCTGGCCCTGCTCCGCCTGCGCCGCGAGTTCCACCGCGGCATCGCGCAGCCGGCCCTGCACGCCCAGCGTCGCCTCGCGCAGCCGCCAGGGCGGCGTCGCGTTCGGGCCGGCGGGCGGCGGTTGCCACGCCAGCGACTGCGCCCGCACGCGGGCCTGCACCGTGGGATCGCGCCAGCCGCCCTGCCAGGCGAGCTGCGCCTGGCCGTTGCCGCGCAACGCCACATCCTTCAGCGCGTCGGCCACCCCCGACCAGCGCGCGAGCCAGCGCTGCGCCGCGGCCAGGTCGCCGGCCGTGATCTCGGCGTTGCCCTGCCCGCGCGTCGCGGAGAGGCTGCCGCGCGCATTGGCGCGCAGGCCGGGCGCCTGCAGCGCGAGCTCGCCGCTGCCGGCCACGTCCTTCAACTTCAGATCCAGCTTGCCCTCCAGGGAGGCATCCGCCGTGCGCACGCGCAGCATGGCGAGTGACAGCGCATCCCCAGCCCAGCGCCCCTTGGCCGCCACGTCCCGCAGCTCCAGTGCCCCGGCCGCCGCGAGCACGCCCGCAGCGGCGCCCTTGCCGCGCCGCGCCCGCGCGCGCGCCGCGCCCGCCTTCAGCGCCAGCTCGAAGGCGATCGCCTCCTGCTCGCCCTCGAGCTCCAGCGGGCCCGTGAGCGGCAGCGGCGCCAGCTGCCGGTGCAGCTGCGCCGGATCGACGCCCTCGATGCGGCCGGCGAAGTGCCAGCCCCCCTCCTTCCAGCGGCCCTCGCCCGTGACGGTGCCGCCGCCCGCCTCGGCGTGCAGGCTGCGCACCAGCGCCGTGCCGCCGCGCCACTCGCCCTCGGCGCGCAGCGCCGCGACCGGCAGCCGGCCCGCATCCCAGGGGCCGGGCAGCGCGTTGCGCACTTCCCCGCGCAGCGCCCACACTGCTTCCGCGAGCGGCGCGACCTCGAGATGGCCCGACAGGCGCGTGCGCGGCGCCTGCGGCCAGAACAGCGCCGCATCGAGCTGGCGGAAATCGGCCTCGCCCTGCGGCACCGGCATTTCGGCGAAGGGCGTGATGCGGGCGGTGGCCGTTGCGTGGGGCAGCGTGGCGGCCTCGGACCCCGGCTGCAGCACCTGCAGCTGCGCCCGCGCATCGATGCCCGCCACGGGCCCCTCGGCGCGCAGCGTGAACTCGATCGGCACCGGCTCGCTGCGCCCCGGCACCGGGGCCTGGAAGCGGCCGGCCAGCTTCGCATCGAGCGTCATCGGCGCGAGCGCGAGCATCCGGCCTTCGCCGCTGTATTCGCCGCCGGCCACCTGCAGCGATTTCAAATTGACACGGTGGTTCAGGCCGTCGAAGGCGTAGTCGCCCGCCAGGCCGCTCGCCTGCAGCTGGAAGCGGCCGTCCCAGGCCAGCTCGCGCACCTGCAGGTCCTCCACCGTCACGCGCCAGGGCAGGCGCAGGTCGGTCGGCGGCTGCAGCGGCGAGTCGCTCTCCGGGCGGCGATCGATCACGCGGGCGCGCGCGACGTGCACCGAGTCGAGGTGCAGCGTCTTCTCCAGCAGCGCGAGCGGCTGCCATTCGAGGCGGATGTCCTCCGCCTCCAGCCGCAGGCCGTCGCGCTCCCAGACGATGCGGCGGATCCTCCAGCCGTGGCGGATCGAGCCCTCCACGCCTTCGGACTGCAAGGGCCCGCCGCTGACGCGCCCCAGCAGCCAGGCGAGCGAGCCTTCCTGGCCTGCCCACCACCAGATGCCGGCGCCGGCGACGATCAGCAGCAGCCCGAGGCCGACCACCAGCCGGATGGTCCAGCGTGCCGCATGCAGGGCCCGCGCCTTCATCAGAACACGAACCCCGCGCTGAAGTGCAGGCGGAAGCGCCGCGGCTGCACGCCGTAGGCGACCGCCGCTTCCACCGGGCCCACCGGGCTGTGCCAGCGCACGCCGGTGCCGACGCCGACCCTGGCGTTGAGGTCGCCGATCTGGTCGGCCACCGAGCCGGCATCGATGAACAGCGTGTGCTCGAACTCCGTGCGCCGGCCGCCGCGCAGGATCGGTCGCTGCCATTCGAGGCTGCCCACCGTGAGGTAGCGGCCGGGGCCGACCAGCCCGCCCGGCAGCGGCACGCCGATATCGAGGAACTTGTAGCCGCGCACGGTGGTGTCGCCGCCGGTGCGGAACAGCTGCGGCGCCGGGATGGTGGCGTGGCTGCGAGCCAGCACCGCGCCCGCTTCGGCGCGCAGTTGCAGCCGCCCGCGCTCCAGCGGCCGGAAGCCGAGCCAGCGCACCACCGTGCGCTGGAAGGGCTGCTTCACGCTGCCCAGCGTGAGGCCGGCCCCGAGTTCGAAGGCGACGCCGTAGCCGCGGGTGGGCAGCTGCAGGTCGTCGAAGTAGCGCCCCGTCCAGATGTAGTTGCCGGTGATGGCCGAACCGTCGCCCGTGTCCAGCGGCGTCAGTTCCACGTTGCGCGGGTTCTGCACGCTGGCGCGCTCGTACTGCACGTAGACGTTGCGGTCGATGCGGTCGCCGTTCTTGAAGCGGCCCATGCGCAGGCGCTGGCTGTGCGTGATCAGGCGGTCGTCATCGAGCTTCTCGCCGCGCGCCAGCACCGACCAGCGCCAACCCGCCTCGTCCGGGATGTCGATCCACTCGGTCTGCGCATACGGGTTCTTGTCCTCGATCTGCAGCTTGGTCACGGCGCGCCAGCCGATCGCGGGCAGCCGGTTGTGCGTGTGCTCCACGGTCGCGCGCGGGCCGCCGTCGGTAGTGAAGCCCAGGCCCAGCACCACCTTCTGCAGCGGCGCCTCGCGCACCGTCACCTGCACCGGCGCGGCCTGCGGGTCCGACTGCGGATCGACGAAGATGAAGGCGGAATCGAAATAGCCGCTGCCCGCCAGGCGGATCTGCGCCTGCACGATCTTCTCCTGGTCGTACACCTGGCCTTCGGGCAGGCGCGCGAGCCGCGGCACCAGCCGCGGGTCGTAGCGCTCGATGCCGGCGACGCGCACGGGGCCGAGGCGAAAGAGCGGGCCCGAATCGAGCCGCAGGCCCAGCCTGGCCGAGGCGTTGGCCGCATCGACGTCGGCGAGGCTGGAGCCGATGCGGCCGGCCGGATAGCGGCGCGCGAGCAACTGCCGCGTGGCGCTGGCCTTGGCCTGGTCCCAGGCCCCCTGCGTGAAGGGGCGGCCCGCGGGCAGCTCCCAGTCGCCGACGATGGACGCGCGCTGCGCGGCGGCGTCGGCGTCCGTGCTGGTGGCGATGTCGCCCTCGAACTGGATCTGCACGTCGGTGACGCGCGTACGCTCGCCCGGCTCCACCTCCACCACCAGGCGCGTGCGCGGCCCCGGCTCGCGCGCGATGCGCACCTGCGGCGCGAAGTAGCCCTGGGTGGCGAGCAGCTCGCGCGCATCCTTGTCGGCCAGCACGATCAGGCGGGCGATCTCGGCGTCGTCGAGGTCGCTCACCTCGCGGTAGCGGCGCAGCTCCAGGTTGCGCTCCAGCAGTTCGCGCAACGCGTCGGGCGCGCGCACGACGAGGTCGAAAGCCTGGGCCCACGCTGCTGCGGGCAGCAGCAGGAGCGCGAACGCGAGCAGTGTGGCACGGACGAGCATCAATTCGACAGCCGGACGCAAAGGACGCAAAGGGTACGCAAAGGGCGCAAAGAATACCTTCAAGGATTTTCGTTTCCCTTTTGCGTCCTCTGCGTACTCTTTGCGTCCTCTGCGTCCGGATGTCCCGGTTGTCCGGAAGTTCCGGTTGTCCGGCTGTTTGTCCCGCGCTCATAATGCACGCATGCGACTCCTCCACACCATGCTGCGCGTGGGCGACCTGCAGCGCTCCATCGACTTCTACACCAAGGTGCTCGGCATGGAACTGCTGCGCACCACCGACCGGCCGGAGCAGAAATACTCGCTCGCCTTCGTCGGCTACGGGCGCAACCCGGAGCACGCGGAGATCGAACTCACCTACAACTACGGCGTCGAGAAGTACGAGCTGGGCACGGCCTACGGCCACATCGCCCTCGGCGTGCCGGACGCCTACGCGGCCTGCGAGCGCATCCGCGCGGCCGGCGGCAACGTCACCCGCGAGGCCGGGCCGGTGCAGGGCGGCAGCACGGTGATCGCCTTCGTCACCGATCCGGACGGCTACAAGATCGAGCTGATCCAGCGCTCCACCGATTCCGAATAGGGCCCGGGCAACCCGAGCTTGCGGTCGATGTCCATGTGGCCCAGGTCCATGGGCCGCACGTCCACCTTGACGCCGCTGCGGGCGGCACGCGCCGCGAAGGCCTGGGCCTGCGTGCAGGCGGTGCCGCCGCGCGTCGAGCACACCGCCAGCATGCGGCGCGCGTCGCGCGCGAACCGGTGCAGCGGCGAGACCGTGCGCCAGTAGGCGTGGAAGTCGCCGAAGGCGCGGTCATAGAGCCTGGCATGCGGCGCGTTCATCAGCGCCGGCACGTCGAACACGGGGTTGTCCAGGCACACGGAGCCGCGCCAGGGATCGGCGCCCTGCTCGCGCGCCAGCGCCGGCTCGGCGGAGAGCAGCGCCACCAGGTGGGCGCCGGAAGAATGGCCCATCAGCACGACCCGCGCCGAATCCGCGCCCCAGCCCGAGGCGCGCCGCTGCACGGCGGCCAGCGCCCGCGCCACGTCGTGCGCCTGCGAGAGCGGATGGGCCTGCGGCAGCAGCCGGTAGTTGGTGGAGACGACGACGTAGCCGAGCGCCGTCCAGTGCCGCACCTTGGCGGTGAGCGCGCTCGAGCGCTTGTCGCCGCGGGCCCAGGCGCCGCCGTGGACATACAGCAGGATGGGTCCGCGCGGCGTTTCGGGCAGGTAGGCATCGAAGCGCTGGCGCTCGTCCTTCCCGTAGGCGACATCGTGCTCGGGCCGCACCAGCAGGTCGCTCATCGCCGCGGCGATGGAATTGTCCTGCTGCGCCCGCGCGCGCAGGGCCGCCAGGGCGAGCGCCGCGTGCAGCAGCGCCCGCCGTTTCATCCGCGCGGCAGGGCCGCCGCTTCGGCGGCCAGTCGGGTGACGCGGGCCCAGTCGCCGGCGAGCATGGCGTCGACCGGGGCGATCCAGGAGCCGCCCACGCAGGCCACGTTGGGCAGGGCCAGCAGTTCGCGCGCATTCTGGCCCGTGATACCGCCGGTGGGGCAGAAGCGCACGTCGTTGAACGGCCCGTTCCAGGCCTTCAGCATCGGGGCGCCGCCGGCCTGCATGGCGGGGAAGAACTTCAGCGCCGTGTAGCCGTCTTCCTGCGCCAGCATGATCTCGCTGCCGGTCGCCACCCCGGGCAGCAGGGCGACGCCGAGGTCGTGGCAGGCCTTGCCCACCGAACGCGTGTAGCCGGGGCTGACGGCGAAACGCGCTCCGGCGAGCGCCGCCGCCTGCGCGTCGGCCGCGCTGCGCACGGTGCCGGCGCCCACCACGGCATCCGGCACTTCCTTGGCGATCGCCTCGATGCAGGCCAGGGCCACCGGCGTGCGCAGCGTCACCTCCAGCATGCGGATGCCGCCGGCCACCAATGCGCGCGCCAGCGGCACCGCATGCGCCACTTCATTGAGGACGATCACCGGGATGACCGGCGCGTCCTCCATCACCTCGCGCGGGGTCGGCCGCGCCGACAGTTCCTTCAGAGCCATGTGCAGGCGCCCTCCTCCGCCATCTTCGCATTGCGCCGGAAGCCGGCGAACAGTTCGCGCCCGATGCCGTGGCCGTTGGCCTCGCGCTGCGCGTCTTCCAGGCGGGCCGGCTGGCGCCGCGCCCATTCGGCGGCGTCGACCAGCGCCTCCAGCTTGCCCGCGGGTGCATCGAGGCGAACGAGGTCGCCATCGCGCAGCAGCGCCAGCGGCCCACCGGCCGCGGCTTCGGGCGTGACGTGGATCGCGGCCGGCACCTTGCCCGAGGCGCCGCTCATGCGGCCGTCGGTGACCAGCGCCACGCGGAAGCCCTTGCCCTGCAGCACGGCCAGCGGCGGCGTGAGCTTGTGCAGCTCCGGCATGCCGTTGGCCTGCGGGCCCTGCCAGCGCACGACGCAGACCACGTCGCGATCGAGCTCGCCGGCCTTGAAGGCCGCCTGCAGCGCCTCCTGGCTGTCGAAGATGCGCGCCGGCGCCTCGAT
>NZ_DASSVG010000659.1:0-12038 GCF_035706265.1 Ramlibacter sp.
GCCATGGTCCATCACCTGCAGCAGCACGTTGAAGATGTCCGGGTGCGCCTTCTCGATCTCGTCGAGCAGCAGCACCGCGTGCGGCTTCTTCGTGATGGCTTCGGTGAGCAGGCCGCCCTGGTCGAAGCCGACGTAGCCCGGAGGCGCGCCGATCAGGCGCGACACCGCGTGCCGCTCCATGTACTCGGACATGTCGAAGCGGATCAGGTCGATGCCCATGATGTAGGCCAGCTGCTTCGCCGCCTCCGTCTTGCCGACACCGGTGGGGCCGGAGAACAGGAAGGCGCCGATCGGCTTGTCGCCGCGGCCGAGGCCGCTGCGCGCCATCTTCACCGAGGCCGCCAGCACTTCCAGCGCCTTGTCCTGGCCGAACACCACCGACTTCAGGTCGCGCTCGAGGTTCTGCAGCTTGCTGCGGTCGTCGCTCGACACCGAGGCCGGCGGAATGCGGGCGATCTTGGCCACGATCTCCTCGACCTCGGTCTTGGAAATCGTCTTCTTGCGCTTGTTCACCGGCAGGATGCGCTGGGCGGCGCCGGCCTCGTCGATCACGTCGATGGCCTTGTCCGGCAGGTGCCTGTCGTTGATGTACTTGGCCGACAGCTCCGCCGCGGCCTGCAGGGCGTTGGCGGCGTACTTGACGCTGTGGTGCTCCTCGAAGCGGCTCTTGAGGCCCTTCAAGATCTCGATCGTCTGCTCCACGCTCGGCTCGACCACGTCGACCTTCTGGAAGCGCCGCGACAGCGCCGCGTCCTTCTCGAAGATGCCGCGGTACTCGGTGAACGTCGTCGCGCCGATGCACTTGAGCGTGCCCTGCGACAGGGCCGGCTTGAGCAGGTTGGACGCGTCCAGCGTGCCGCCCGACGCCGCGCCGGCGCCGATCAGCGTGTGGATCTCGTCGATGAACAGGATCGCGTTGGGCTTGTCCTTCAGCGAGCGCAGCACGCCCTTGAGGCGCTGCTCGAAATCGCCGCGATACTTGGTGCCCGCCAGCAGCGCGCCCATGTCCAGCGAGTAGACGGTGCTCTCGGCCAGGATCTCGGGCACTTCCTTCTGCACGATGCGCCAGGCCAGGCCTTCGGCGATCGCCGTCTTGCCCACGCCGGCCTCACCCACCAGCAGCGGGTTGTTCTTGCGGCGGCGGCACAGGATCTGGATCACGCGCTCGACCTCGTACTCGCGGCCGATCAGCGGATCGATCTTGCCTTCCTTGGCGGCCTGGTTGAGGTTCTGCGTGAACTGCTCGAGCGGCGAGGCCTTCTCGTTCTTCTCGCCGCCTTCCTCGCCCTCCGAGCCCTGGTTCTCGCCGCTCTTGGCGGGCTCGGGCGGATCGCTCTTCTTGATGCCGTGGGCGATGTAGTTCACCACGTCCAGCCGCGTCACGCCCTGCTGGTGCAGGTAGTACACGGCGTGCGAATCCTTCTCGCCGAAGATGGCCACCAGCACGTTGGCCCCGGTGACTTCCTTCTTGCCATTGCCCGTGGACTGCACGTGCATGATGGCGCGCTGGATCACCCGCTGGAAGCCCAGCGTGGGTTGCGTGTCGACGTCGTCGGTGCCCGCAACCTGCGGCGTGTTGTCCTTGATGAAGTTCGACAGCGACTTGCGCAGGTCGTCGATGTTCGCGGAGCACGCGCGCAGCACTTCGGCCGCGCTGGGATTGTCCAGCAGGGCCAGCAACAGATGCTCCACCGTGATGAATTCGTGGCGCTGTTGGCGCGCTTCCACGAACGCCATGTGGAGGCTGACTTCCAATTCCTGGGCAATCATGAGAGTTCCTTCTGCCTTGCGTTCAAACCGTTCTGTTCCTTCGAGTGCGGTTTACTCAACCGGTTCACTCAGACACTGCAGGGGGTGCCCCGCCTGGCGGGCCGCCTCCTGCACTTGCTGGACCTTCGTGGCCGCGACGTCCCTCGAGTACACGCCACAAATGCCTTTGCCGTCCAGATGGATCTTCAACATGATCTGCGTGGCCGTCTCCCTGTCCTTGCCGAAAAATTCCTGGATCACCACGACGACGAATTCCATCGGCGTGTAGTCGTCGTTCAGCATGACGACCTGGTACATCTGCGGCGGCTTGGTCTTCTGGGCCTTCCGCTCCGCAACCACCGAGCCGCCATCGTCGTCCGCCGGCCGGATCGCGGGTCCGGCCGGGGGCGGGAGGGGTGTCTGACTGGCCATGAAAATCATTCTATCGACGGGGACTGGCTCCCGTAGACCCTAGGTGAATTGGAGACGGTCCCGTCACATTCAAGCGACATGCGTGCCAGCTTCGGGAAGACCCGCTTTTCGGACCTTTCTGCCGGGCAACTTCCTGTCGTCACGCGCACTTGCAGTTGACTAAGTGAAATTATTGACAGATGAGCGGTCTTCAAGGACACTCGCCGGCTACTGAGGGAACAATAATCGGGGGCGCGCATCATGGCGACCGGTACAGTCAAGTGGTTCAACGATGCCAAGGGCTTCGGGTTCATCGAACCCGATGGCGGTGGCTCGGATGTGTTCGCGCATTTTTCGGCGATCACGATGGAGGGTTTCAAGACCCTCAAGCAGGGCTCGCGCGTGAGCTTCGAGATCCAGCAGGGCCCCAAGGGGCAGCTGGCGCAGAACATCCAGGCCCAGCCCGGCCCGATCCAGACGCAGCCCGGCACCGAGCGCCCGCCGCGCCAGCCCAAGGTGCGCGCGCCGCAGTTCCATGCGGCCAGCGGCCACGGCACCGACCACGCGAACAAGCCCTGAGCGCCCGCGCGCTCGTCATGAAAGCCGCCTGCGGGCGGCTTTCGGCACTTCTGTGGCCCCATTGCGGGGGGGTTTAGCCCCGAAGCTGGGGTGCGGGCGGGCGGCGCTCACCGCCAGCCTGCGTCCCGGCCCTCACCCGGCGATCCACACCCCGTCCGGCCGCCGGCACGCCGTGCCCTTGGTGCGCTGCCAGCGGCCCGGGCCGACCTTGGTCTCCAGGGTGTACGGGCGGCAATAAGCGCCCTGGCGGTAGGCCACCTGGCCCGGCACCGCGACATAGGTGGTCTGGCCCTGCACCCACTGCACGCGGCGGCCCACCGGCGCCACCTCCAGCACCTCGCCCACGCAGGCCTGGTCGGCCGCGTCCATGCGCTTGCCGACTTCGCCGCCCACGATCACGCCGGCGACGGCGCCGCCGATGGTGGCCAGAGTGCGGCCGTCGCCCTTGCCGATCTGGTTGCCCAGCACGCCGCCGACGATGCCCCCCAGCACGCTGCCGACGGTGGAACTGTTGCAGCGGACGGTGCCGGACACGTGCGCCGGCCGGTACTGCGGCTTGTAGACGTACTCACCCTGCTGCTGCACCATCCAGGGCGGGTAGACCACCGTGGGCTGCTGCACCACCACGGGTTGCGCCGGCACGACGACGGGCCGCGCCGGCACGATCACGGCCGGCTGCGCGGGCACGATCACGGCGGGCTGCGCCGGCACCACCCGCACGCGCTCGGGCCGGCGGCATTCACGCGTCTCGCGGTATTCGCCGTGCTTCCATTCGCGCTTGACCTTGCAGTTGCCGTCCCAGAACTCCTCCTTCGCCTTGTGCTTGTCGTGGCCGTGGGCGTGGCCGCGGCCGCGGTCGTGGTGATGGTCGTGGTCGTCGCGGTCGGCCATCGCCGCCGGCGCGGCCAGGGCGGCCGCCACGGCGGCCACGAGGATGGAAGTGCGCATGGCGTTTCTCTTTCCTGGGTGCTGTTGTTCCTGCGAGCGGGATTGTCGGCCGCCCCTCTGACTCAACCGTAACGCCGGCTGTAACAGCGCCGGCCGGCGTGAAATCCTTCGGCCGCTAGCAGCCCAGGTCCTCGCACAACTGTTGCACCCGCGCCGAGACTTCCGGGTCCATGCGGATCGGCCGGCCCCATTCGCGCTGCGTCTCGCCCGGCCACTTGTTGGTGGCATCCAGGCCCATCTTGCTGCCCAGGCCCGCCACCGGCGAGGCGAAATCCAGGTAGTCGATCGGCGTCTGCTCGATCGTCATGGTGTCGCGCGCCGGGTCCATGCGGGTGGTCAAGGCCCACATCACCTCGCGCCAGTCGCGCACGTCCACGTCGTCGTCCACCACCAGGATGAACTTGGTGTACATGAACTGGCGCAGGTGGCTCCACACGCCCATCATCACGCGCCGCGCGTGGCCCGGGTAGGCCTTGCGGATGCTCACCACGGCCATGCGGTAGCTGCACGCCTCGGGCGGGAGGTAGAAGTCGACGATCTCCGGGAACTGGCGCTGCAGCAGCGGGATGAACAGTTCGTTCATCGCCAGCCCCAGCACCGCCGGCTCGTCCAGCGGCTTGCCGGTGTAGGTGGAGTGGTAGAGCGCGTCCGGCCGCAGGGTGATGCGGTCGATGGTGAAGACCGGGAATTCGGCCTGCTCGTTGTAGTAGCCGGTGTGGTCGCCGTAAGGCCCTTCCAGCGCGTGCTCGTAGCCGCTCGGGTGGCGCGCATCCGGCTGGATGTGGCCTTCCAGCACGATCTCCGCCGTGGCGGGGATCTTCAGCGGCACGCCCAGTGCCGGCGCCACCTCGGTGCGGCCGCCGCGCAGCAGGCCCGCGAACTGGTACTCCGAGAGCGCATCCGGCACCGGCGTGACGGCACCCAGCAGCGTCGCGGGATCGGCGCCCAGGGCCACGGCCACGGGATACGGCTCGCCGGGATGCGCGCTCGCATGGTCGCGGAAATCGAGCGCGCCGCCGCGGTGCGCCAGCCAGCGCATGATCACCTTGTTGCGCGCGATCACCTGCTGGCGGTAGATGCCCAGGTTCTGGCGCTCCTTGTTCGGGCCTTTCGTGACCACCAGGCCCCAGGTGATGAGGGGCGCCACGTCGCCGGGCCAGCAATGCTGGATCGGCAGCCGCGCGAGATCGACATCGGGGCCCTCGATCACCTCCTGCTGGCAGGCCGGGGCCGCCACCTCGCGCGGCGCCATGTGCCACAGGCGCTTGAGCAGGTCGCCCATGCCCAGCATCTCCCGGAAGCCGCGCGGTGGCTCGGGCTCCTTCAGGCGCGCCAGCAGTTCGCCGAACACGCGCACGCCCTTCAGGTCCGGCACGCCCATGGCGCGGGCCACCCGCTGCGGCGTGCCGAACAGGTTGGCCAGCACCGGCATGCCGTGGCCGGTGGGGTGCTCGAACAGGAGGGCGGGGCCGCCGGCGCGCAGCACGCGGTCGCACACGGCCGTCATCTCCAGGTGTGGCGACACGGGCTGGGCGACGCGCTTGAGGTCGCCGCCCTGCTCCAGCTGCGCCATGAACTCGCGCAGGTCGCGGTAGGTCATCGGAGGCTTCAGGCCCAGGGACGCTTGTCGTCGCCGCCGCCGCGCCCGCGCGTGAAGCGCGAGAGGTCGAACACCGGGATCTCCAGTGCGTCGAGCGTGTTCTTCACTACCAGGCCCAGCTCGGTGTCGCCTTCCATGCTCAGGCGGCGGTTGAAGAACAGCGTGTCGGGATCCTCCTGCCGCCGCGCGATCCGCAGGAAGTCGGGGCCGCTGGCGCTGATGGTGAGATCGGGCTGCTGCTGCCGCGGCAGCGGGCTGAAGCGCGAGCCGTTCCAGGCGAAGTCGAACGACACCCGGGCGTCGCGCACGTGGATGCGGAACTTGCGGCCGGCCATGAGCTGCTTCACGTCCTCGGGCAGTTGCGGCGCGAGCAGCGCGTTGAGCGCCGTGGCCAGCACCAGCGAGCCGGGCCAGGAGGGCAGGCGCTCGAGCACCGCCGCGATCGGCGCCGGGCACTCGGGCAGGCTGGAAAGCGAGAAGGGGCTGTTCATGCCAGGGCCTCCGTCACCTGCTCCAGCCCGGAGCGGCCGTGCCAGTAGCCGTTGCAGGGCGCGTCGGGCAGCAGCGGCAGGATCTGCGCCTGCGCGGCGCCCGCCTCGCTGCGGCCGCGCCGCACGGCGTCGAACAGGCCGACGATCTCGCCCATGTGCTGCGACTGCGGCGACAGGCGCACGACGTCGACGCCGGTGCGCTGCAGCGAAGGCAGGTCCCCGAGCAGGCAGTGCACGCGGGCCGACTGGGTCTGGATGCCGTTCAGCACGAGGAATGGCTCGTCCTCGCGGGTGCGCAGCACCAGGCCGTCGGGATGGGCGATGCAGCTGAAGCCGCAGTCGTCCTTGGGCAGGTTCAGGTGGCGCGCGGTGAAGCAGCGGGCGGAGAAGGCGAGCGGCAGGCGGCCGAAGGCGAACACCTCGGTCTCCAGGCCCTGCGGGCGCTCGGCCTGCAGCTTGGCCAGGTCGTCTCGCTTCATCTCCAGCGGCATCACCCAGCGCGTGGCGCCCAGCCCCGCCATCCAGCGCAGCGTGTCGCCGTTGTAGATGTTCAGGTGCGGGCCGGCGACGAAGGGCGCCTTGCCGCTCATGCAGCGCACCGCGCCCATGTCGTTGGCCTCGACGCGGAACTCGCCGCTGGCGGCGATCTTGTGCAGGTCGGCGACGTCGGAGCCCGACTCGAGCAGCACCTGCGTGGACAGCACGACTTCCTTGCCGCTGGCGCGCAGCATGTGGGCGAGCTCCAGCCAGTCGGCCAGCTTCAGCTCGTGGCGGCGCGAGCACACGGCCTCGCCGAGGTAGACGATGTCGACCGGCATGTCGGCGACGCCGGCGTAGAAGGCCTGCACGGTCGCGCGCGGCCAGTAGTACAGCAGGGGGCCCAGGGACAGCTTCATGGCCTCATTTCCAGGAACGGTGGTAGGCGCCCAGCGTGTGCTGCTGGCCCTCGGCGAGCTGGTCGAGGCCCGCCATCCAGGCGGTCTTGACGGCGTAGCGGTGGCCCGCGGCCACGCACTGGTCGATCGCCTCGCGCCAGATGCGCGTGACCTGCGCCACGTAGGCGGGGCTGCGCTGGCGGCCTTCGATCTTGATCGCGCGCACGCCGATCTTCATCAGCTGCGGCAGCAGGTCCAGCGTGTTGAGGCTGGTCGGCTCCTCGATCGCGTAGTAGTTCTGTTCGCCGGCCACGTCGAAGCGGCCCTTGCACAGCGTGGGGTAGCCGGCGTTCTCGCCCTCGCCGTAGACGTCGATCAGCACGCCGCCCAGGCGCGCCTCGCGGCCCTGCGGCGTCTCCTGCCAGCGCACCGCCTTGGCCGGCGAGCACACGCCGTGGGTATTGGGCGACTCGCCGGTGACGTAGGAGGAGAGCTGGCAGCGGCCCTCCACCATCACGCACAGGCTGCCGAACCCGAACACCTCGATCTCGACGTCGGTGTGCCTGGTGAGCTGCTTCACCTGCTCCAGCGACAGCACGCGCGGCAGCACGGCGCGCTGGATGCCGAACTGCTCGCGGTACAGGTTGATGGCCTCGTAGTTGGTGGCCGAGCCCTGCACGGAGAGGTGCAGGCGCAGGCCGGGATGCTCCTGCGCCGCGTACTGCATCAGGCCGGGGTCGGCCACGATCACCGCGTCCACGCCCATCTGCGCGGCGGTGTCGACCGCGGCGCGCCAGCGCTCGCCCTGCCCCGCCTGCGGATAGGTGTTGATGGCCATCAGCACCTTGGTACCGCGCTCGTGGGCGTAGCGGATGCCGGTCTCGATGGCGGTGCGGTCGAAGTTGAGGCCGGCGAAGTTGCGCGCGTTGGTGGCGTCGCGCATGCCGAGGTAGACGCAGTCGGCGCCGTTGTCGACGGCCGCCTTCAGGGCGGGCAGGCTGCCCGCCGGGCAGACCAGCTCGAAGGGATTGGCTGGAGGTGTTGGTACGACGGACATGGAGTGGATTGCCGCGCCCGGAAGGGACGGATGCCGCCGACGATACGCGCGCGTACCGGCCCGCGCTCTGACGCGCATCAATCAATGTGCGTCGGGAAGGCGATGCGGGGCTGAATGAGCTTCAATGCAACAGCCCAACAGCCGGACGCAAAGAACGCAAAGGTTCCGCAAAGGACGCAAAAGAGACCTCCAGGAAATGGGATGTGTCCTTCGCGTCCTTTGCGTTCTTTTGCGTTCTTTTGCGTCCTTTGCGTCCTTTGCGTCCGGCAATTCAAGCGCCGGTCCGGCCCGCGCGCTACATGTGGTCGATCATCACCTGGCCGAAGCCGGAGCAGGAGACCTGGGTCGCGCCTTCCATCAGGCGGGCGAAGTCGTAGGTGACCTTCTTGGACAGGATCGCCTTTTCCATCGAACCGATGATCAGGTCGGCGGCCTCGGTCCAGCCCATGTGACGCAGCATCATCTCGGCCGAGAGGATCTCGGAGCCGGGGTTCACGTAGTCCTTGCCGGCGTACTTGGGCGCCGTGCCGTGCGTGGCCTCGAACATCGCCACCGTGTCGCTCAGGTTCGCCCCGGGGGCGATGCCGATGCCGCCCACCTGCGCGGCCAGCGCGTCGGAAATGTAGTCGCCGTTCAGGTTCAGGGTGGCGATCACGCTGTATTCCGCCGGCCGCAACAGGATCTGCTGCAGGAAGGCGTCGGCGATCGAGTCCTTGACGACGATGTCGCGGCCCGTCTTCGGATTGCGGAACTTGCACCACGGCCCGCCGTCGATCTCCACCGCGCCGAATTCCTTCTTCGCCAGCGCGTAGCTCCAGTCCCGGAAGCCGCCTTCCGTGAACTTCATGATGTTGCCCTTGTGCACGATGGTCACGCTGGGCTTGTCGTTGGCGATGGCGTACTGCAGCGCCTTGCGCACCAGGCGCTCGGTGCCCTCCACCGACACCGGCTTGATGCCGATGGCGGAGGACTGCGGGAAGCGGATCTTGGTGACGCCCAGGTCCCGGGTCAGGAAGTCGATGATCTTCTTCGCCTTCTCCGAGTGGGCCTCGTACTCGATGCCGGCGTAGATGTCTTCCGAGTTCTCGCGGAAGATCACCATGTTGGTCTTCTGCGGGTCCTTCAGCGGCGAAGGCACGCCGCTGAAATACTGGATCGGGCGCAGGCACACGTACAGGTCCAGCTCCTGGCGCAGGGCGACATTCAGCGAGCGGATGCCGCCGCCCACCGGCGTGGTGAGCGGGCCCTTGATGGAGACGACATACTCGCGCGCGGCCTGCAGGGTCTCGTCGGGCAGCCAGACGTCGGGGCCGTAGATCCGGGTCGACTTCTCGCCGGCGAAGATCTCCATCCAGTGGATCTTCCTCTTGCCGCCGTAAGCCTTCTGCACGGCGGCGTCCACCACCTTCAGCATCACCGGCGTGATGTCCAGGCCCGTGCCGTCGCCCTCGATGTACGGAATGATCGGCTGGTCCGGCACGTTCAGCGACGTGTCGGCGTTCACGGTGATCTTCTGGCCCTGGGAAGGAACCTGGATGTGCTGGTAGGCCATGGGAATGCGTCTCCGGCAGGGGATTCGAACGATCGCGCAGCGGGCGGGCCCCGGCGAACGAGCGGATTCTAGATTCAAGCGGTCCGGCCGCCGGGGCCGGAAAGGTGCGCTGGATCAAGGTCTGCAAGCTTGTGTCAACCGGCGGCCGAGCTGGCGCGTTGCCGGAGGGTCTGACATTCCGTTGGGCACCCTTTCACAACGATCGCACACCAAGGAAATCCAATGACCAAGCTGCTCGCCACCCTGATCGCCGGCCTGTTCTCCGCCGCCGTGTTCGCCCAGGCCCCCGCCGCCGCTCCGGCCGCCGCCGCTGCCCCGGCTGCCGCCCCCGCCGCCAAGGTCGAAGCCAAGGCCGAAGCCAAGAAGGAAGAAAAGGCCGTGAAGGCGAAGGCCGAGAAGAAGGTCGCCAAGGCCAAGAAGGCCGCCCCGAAGGCCGAAGTGAAGAAGGAAGAGAAGAAGGAAGAGAAGAAGTCGTAATCGGCTGCTTCCCCACGCCGGCCGCCCCTGGGCGGCTGCGTCGCAAGCCCGCCCTCCCGGCGGGCTTTTCCGCTTCCGCAGCACAATCCGTCGCATGAAGAAGTCCCTCGCCCTTGCCGCCCTGCTGCTGGCCGCCGCCGTCCACGCGCAGGAGCCGCAGATGAACCTGCCGCGCGTGAAGCTCACCGCCGGCATGCACGTGATCGACGCCCAGGTCGCGGCCACCAACGAGCAGCGCATGACGGGCCTGATGCACCGCAAGGAGATGCCGCAGCACGAGGGCATGCTGTTCGTCTTCGAGTATCCCGCCCAGCAGTGCTTCTGGATGAAGAACACCCTGCTGCCCCTGTCCGTGGCCTTCGTCGCCGACGACGGCACGATCGTCAACATCGACGAGATGCAGCCCCAGACCCTGGATTCGCACTGCTCGGAGAAGCCGGTGCGCTACGTGCTTGAGATGAACAAGGGCTGGTTCTCGAAGAAGGGGATCAAGGCGGGGGCGAAGCTGGGGGGCACGCCGTTCACCAAATGAGCGCCGGAAGCGCTGGGCTTCGCGCTGACGCGGCTCAGCACCAGCCTACGAAAAGGGCGCGCTCCTTCGCGTAGGCTGGGGCGGCGATAGCCGCCGAAGGTGAGCTCTGCGAACCCCAGCAAAAAGGGCCGCGACGCGGCCCTTTCGTTTCCGGCTCCCCGCTTGCGCGGGGACGACGGCGATCAACCGAAGTTCTTCGCCGCGAACTCCCAGTTCACCAGCTTGTCGAGGAAGGTCTCGACGAACTTCTGGCGCAGGTTGCGGTAGTCGATGTAGTACGCGTGCTCCCACACGTCCACCGTCAGCACCGCGCGGTCGGCGGTGGTGAGCGGCGTGCCGGCGGCGCCGGTGTTGACGATGTCGACGGAGCCGTCCGGCTTCTTGACCAGCCAGGTCCAGCCGGAACCGAAGTTGCCGACGGCGGACTTCACGAAGGCTTCGCGGAAGGCCTGGTAGCTGCCCCACTTGCCGTTGATGGCCTGCGCCAGCGCGCCGGTGGGCTCGCCGCCGCCATTGGGCTTCATGCAGTTCCAGAAGAAGGTGTGGTTCCACACCTGGGCGGAGTTGTTGTAGATGGCGCCCGAGGACTTGCGGATGATGTCCTCCAGCGGCATGTTCTCGAACTCGGTCCCCTTCTGCAGGTTGTTCAGGTTCACCACGTACGCGTTGTGGTGCTTGCCGTGGTGGTATTCGAGGGTCTCGCGGGAATAGTGCGGGGCCAGTGCGTCGATGGGGTACGGCAGGGGGGGCAGGACGTGTTCCATGGCTCTTCTTTCGCTGGGTTGTGGTTTCGAACCGCCGATTCTAGGAAGGATTCACGGTTTGCGGCGCCACGCGCAGATCAACCTCGCCATCCGCAAGGGCGGCGCGCACCGCCTGCCCCTCGTGCAGCGCGTGCACGCTGGTGAGCGCCTGGCCCGAGGCCGCATCGGTGAGCAGCGCGTAGCCGCGCTGCAGCACCAGCCGCGGATCGAGCAGCTGCAGCCGCATTTCCAGGCGCTCGCACTGGCGCGTGGCGCGCGCCAGCCGCTCGGCGATGGCGCCGCGCAGGGCCTCGCGCGCGGCACCCAGCTCGTCTTCGGCACGGCGCAGGCGCGCGGTGAGCGCGAAGCGCACGCGCTGGGCCTGGCGCTCGATGCGCAGGTGCTGCTGGGCGGTGCGCGCCGAAGGGCGGCCCAGGTGCGCGGCAGCCTGGTCCAGGCGCTGCGCGGCGCGGTCCAGCCGGCGCAGCGCCGCCTCCTGCAGCCGCTCGTGCAGGATGCGCAGCGCCCCGAGCCAGGCCTCGCGCGGTTGCGCCGCCAGTTCCGCCGCCGCCGTCGGCGTGGGCGCGCGCACGTCGGCGCAGAAGTCGGCGATGGTGAAGTCGGTCTCGTGCCCGACGCCGCTGACCAGCGGCACCGGGCTGCGCACGATGGTGCGCGCGAGCTGTTCGTCGTTGAAGGCCCAGAGGTCCTCGATCGAGCCGCCGCCGCGCACCAGCAGGATGGTGTCGATCGTGCCTTGTGCGGCCAGCCGGTACAGCGACTCGAGTGCGGCCACCAGTTCGCCCGGCGCCTGCGCGCCCTGCACCGCGGCCGGGGCCAGCACCACCGGCACGTGCGGCGCGCGCCGGCGCAGGCAGGTCATCACGTCGTGCAGCGCCGCCGCCCCCAGCGAGGTCGCGATGCCGATGCCGCGCGGCAGCAGCGGCAGATCGCGCTTGCGCGCGGCGTCGAACAGGCCCTCGGCCTCCAGCTTCGCCTTCAGGCGGAGGAACTGCTCGAACAG
>NZ_DASSVG010000660.1:0-4291 GCF_035706265.1 Ramlibacter sp.
GGCGGCATGCACGTATTCCACGTAGGCGGCGGTGAACGCGCGGCCGGCGGCGACGTCGTTGGGCGCGTACTTGCGGTGCGCCATCACTTGCTCGAACTGCCGGTGCAGGCCCTGCTCGGTGCGCTCCGCGATCAGGTGCGCCAGGGGTTCGAGCCTGCCGCTCGCCAGCGCGCGGTCGGCCGCGGCCACCGGCGCTTCGATCGTGCCGGCCGGCTTCAGCCCGGTGTACGGCGCGCCCTCGCCGGCGCGGTGCACGCGCACCAGCGTCTCGTGGAAGTGCATGTCGGCGAGGTCGCGCGCGGCGCCGCCCGCGCGGCGCACCTCCAGCGCCTGCGCGAACGCGCTGCGGACCTCCGCCTCGTCGGCCGGGCGCACCCAGACGAGCGCGAGGTTCACGTTGCCGGTCTCCAGCGCCTTGTGGCCGGCCGCGACGACGGGGCCGTCGAGGGTGTCGCAGTGCGCCTGGGCCGAAGAGGTCCAGGCCAGGGCGGCGGCGGCGAGCAGCGCGAACAGGGGGTGGCGGGCTTTCATCGTGGGTCTCCTTCACGGGATGTGTCGATCGCGCGGCGCCATTCGCCGCACGTGCCCGATGGAGACCGGCCCTGCGCGCGGATTCCCGGGGACTGGCGAAACCTTGACATCTGCTAACTCCGCGCCTGCGGCAAGCTGTCTTGACCGCGGTCAACGCGGGCCGGGCGCGGATGCAGGACCCTCGGGCGGGCCGCGTCCGGCCCGGCCCCCGATGTCTGCAACGCGCCGTCACGAACTCACCGCCGAAAAGCTGCTGCGCCGGCAGCCGCTGTTCAGGGAACTGGACCCCCCGACCGTCGCCAGGCTGGCCGCTGCCGCCGGGCGGCGCCTGCTGCGCCGGGGCGAACCCCTGTTCCGCCAGGGCGACCGCCCCAGCGGCATGTACATCGTCGTCTACGGCCGCCTCAAGCTGCTGGCCACCGACGCCCGCGGCGAGCGCCTGACCGGGGTCGTCGGCCCGGGGCGCAGCTTCGGCGAGCCGGTCATGTTCCTGCAGCGCCCGGCCCTGGTCGATGCGGTGGCCGCCGAAGACGCCCTGGTGCTGCACCTGCCCAGCGAAGCCGTGTTCGCGGAGATCGACGCCAACCCGCTGCTCGCGCGCAGGCTGCTCGCCGCCCTGAGCCAGCGGGTGGAGAGCCTCGTCCACGAACTCGGAAGGCAGGCCGCCGGCGGCGGACGCGCGCGGCTGGCGAGCTACCTGCTCGGGCTGCGCGGCGCGGCCGACCAGGACGTGGTGCAACTGCCGGCGGCGAAGGCCGCC
The DNA here is from genome assembly GCF_035706265.1 of Ramlibacter sp. Classification (GTDB taxonomy): domain Bacteria; phylum Pseudomonadota; class Gammaproteobacteria; order Burkholderiales; family Burkholderiaceae_C; genus Ramlibacter. Next base: position 1,292 of record NZ_DASSVG010000660.1, read on the forward strand.
GTGGCCACGCACCTCAATCTCACCGCGGAGCACTTCTCGCGCCTGCTGCGCGAGTTCGCCGCCGAAGGAGCCGTCTCCGTGCAGGGCCGCTCGGTGCGCCTGCTGGCGCCGCAGCGCCTGGCCGAGGCCGCGGCCTCGGGCTTCCGCAGGCGCCCCGCGCAGGCCGGCGCACGCGCGCTGCGCTCACCGGCCCCGGCGCCATGACCGCAGCGGCCAGCTCAGAGCCACACCGTGCCGCGCGGCAGCTGCACCTCGGAGCCGGGATCGCCCAGGCTCACGAGCGCGCCGATCACGAGGCTCAGGAGCGCGATGAAGATGCTGGCCAGGAAGGCGGTGCCGAAGCCGCGCACCGTGAAGCCGCGCACCAGCGCTGCCACCAGCATCAGCATCAGCGCGTTGATCACCAGCAGGAACAGGCCGAAGGTGACCAGCGTGAGCGGAAAGGTCAGCACCACGAGGATCGGCCGGACCACCGCGTTGGCCAGGCCGAGCAGCAGCGCGGAGACCAGCAGCGCGCGGCCGCTGTCGAACTGCAGGCCCTTGAAGACGTGGCTGGCGATCCAGAGGGACAGGGCGGTGATGCCCCAGTGAAGCAGGAACGGGAGGAGATGCGACATGGGAAGCCGTGCAGCATAGCGGCTCCCAAATCGCTAGCGCTTCGTGGCCTCGTCCATGCACTGCTGCTCCGCCTTCGCGCGCGCCGTATTGAGCTCGCGCGCCCGGTGCTCGGGCAGCGTGCAGTCCGGCGAATCGTCGAGCGGCTCGAGGCCAGCGGCGCAGTGGGGCTGGCAGGCCACGCGGCGCGCCTGCTGCATCTCGGCTTCGACGCTGCAGGCGCTGGCCCAGTACACGTCGTGGATCATGGCCACGTTCTGCAGGCACCATTCCATGGCCTTGCGCTCCCTGCTGCCTGCAGCCGGCAGCGCCGGCGGCGCGGGCGCTGCGCGCAGCACGTCCTGCGGCCAGCCGGCAGCGGCGTCGAGCAGGGCCTGCAGCGCAGCGATGCCCACCAGCAGCAGGACTGCCGTGGTCTCGGGGCGTTGCGCGCGCATGCCCATCGGTTTCGATCTGCTCCAGGCCGCCGGGCGGAATCCGGTGGGTCTATTCTTCCCGCTTTCGGCACCGCAGTGGATACCGGCCTGCCGGTGTCAGGCTGTGTAGTCCGAGAGCTCTACAATCCGATGCGAAGCATCGTTTTCCACGCCCAACCACCTTTCGAGAGGCATTCCCCGTGGCAGCCCGTTCCAAGATCATCTACACGCTCACCGACGAAGCACCTTACCTGGCGACGCACTCCTTCCTGCCGATCGTGCGCACCTTCGTGCAGGCGGCCGGCATCGACGTCGTCGAGTGCGACATCTCGGTGGCGCACCGCATCCTCGGCGAGTTCGGCGACTACCTGAGCGACGAACAGAAGGTGCCCAACACCCTGGCCGAACTGGGCCAGAAGACGCTGCAGCCTGACGCCAACATCATCAAGCTGCCGAACATCAGCGCTGCGCAGAACCAGCTGGTGGCCGCCATCCGCGAACTGCGCTCCAAGGGCTACATGGTGCCCGAGTTCCCCGAGAACCCGCAGACCGAGGAAGAGAAGAAGATCCGCCAGCGCTACGCCAAGGTGATCGGCTCCGCCGTCAACCCGGTGCTGCGCGAAGGCAACTCCGACCGCCGCGCGCCCAAGGCGGTGAAGGAGTACGCGCGCAAGCATCCGCACTCGATGGCCGAGTGGAGCCCCGCTTCCCGCACGCACGCCTCGTTCATGACCGAAGGCGACTTCTACCACGGCGAGAAGTCGATGACGCTCGATCGCGCGCGCGACGTGAAGATGGAGCTGGTGACGAAGTCCGGCCAGACGATCGTGCTGAAGCCGAAGACCTCGCTGCTGGCCGGCGAGATCATCGACTCGATGTTCATGAGCAAGAAGGCGCTGCTGAAGTTCTACGAGGAGCAGATCGAGGACGCGCGCAAGACCGGCATCATGTTCTCGCTGCACGTGAAGGCCACCATGATGAAGGTGTCGCACCCGATCGTGTTCGGCCACTGCGTGCGCCTGTTCTACAAGGAAGCCTTCGAGAAGCACGCCAAGCTGTTCGAGGAGCTGGGCGTGAACCCGAACAACGGCCTGGCCAGCCTGTACGAGAAGATCCAGGCGCTGCCCCAGTCCAAGCAGGACGAGATCAAGCTCGACCTGCATGCCTGCCAGGAACACCGCCCCGAGCTGGCGATGGTGGATTCGGCGCGCGGCATCACCAACCTGCACTCGCCCAACGACGTGATCGTCGATGCGTCGATGCCGGCCATGATCCGCCAGGGCGGCAAGATGTACGGCGCCGACGGCCGCCTGAAGGAAGTGAAGGCCGTGATGCCGGAATCGACCTTCGCCCGCATCTACCAGGAGATCATCAACTTCTGCAAGTGGCACGGCGCCTTCGATCCGAAGACCATGGGCACGGTGCCCAACGTCGGCCTGATGGCGCAGCAGGCCGAGGAGTACGGCTCGCACGACAAGACCTTCGAGATCCCCGAGGACGGCGTCGCCAACATCACCGACATCGCCACCGGCGAGGTGCTGCTGTCCCAGAACGTGGAGCAGGGCGACATCTGGCGCATGTGCCAGGCCAAGGACGCGGCGATCCGCGACTGGGTCAAGCTCGCCGTCACGCGTGCGCGCAACTCCGGCATGCCGGCCGTGTTCTGGCTCGACCCGTACCGCCCGCACGAGAACGAGCTGATCAAGAAGGTCAAGACCTACCTCAAGGACCACGACACCACGGGCCTGGACATCCAGATCATGAGCCAGGTGCGCGCGATGCGCTTCACGCTGGAGCGCGTGGCGCGCGGCATGGACACGATCAGCGTCACCGGCAACATCCTGCGCGACTACCTGACCGACCTGTTCCCGATCATGGAGCTGGGCACCAGCGCCAAGATGCTGTCGATCGTGCCCCTGATGGCCGGCGGCGGCATGTACGAGACGGGCGCGGGCGGCTCGGCGCCCAA
>NZ_DASSVG010000661.1:0-6720 GCF_035706265.1 Ramlibacter sp.
GGCTTCACGCGGTTCGCGACCCTCGCGGGCCTCACGCGGCTCGCGGCCCTCGCGGGCTTCACGCGGCTCACGGCCCTCGCGGGCCTCACGCGGCTCGCGGCCCTCGCGCGGCTCGCGGCCCTCGCGCGGCTCGCGGCCTTCACGGCCCTCGCGCTGGTCCCGCGCTTCGCGCTGCTCGCGGCCTTGCCCGCGCTCACCACGTTCGCCGCGTTCACGCCGGCCTTCCTGGCCGCGGCCCTGCTGGCCTTCGCCACGCTGGCCATTGCCTTCGGCGCCTTCGGCCACTGCGCGGTCGCGGCGAGGCTCGCCTTCGCGGCGGCGGTCGCGGCCGCCGCGCTCGCCACGGCCTTCACCGCGGCGGCGGTCACTGCGCTCGCCGCGGCCCTCGCCGCGTCGCTCTTCCTTCTTCGCTTCGGGCGCGGGGGCCGCAGCGGCGGCCGGCGCCGGCTCGGCGGCGGGGGTCAGGCCCAGCACGCTCTTGAACCAGGAGAAGAAACCCTTCTCCGCCGGCGCTTGCGGCCGCACGGGCGCCGCGGCAGGCGCGGGCGCGGGGGCCGGGGCGGCCTTGGCCACCGGTTCCGGCGTGGCCGGCTTCGGCGTCGGCAGCGGCGCCGGCGCGTCGGGCAGCACGCCCTTGATCACCGGCTCCTGCTTGTTCACCCGCTCGTGCGAGCGGCGCGTGACCTGCGTGTCGTCGAAGTCCTCGGCCATGTGGTAGCTGGCCTTCAGGTTGTCGAGGCGCGGGTCGTCGTGCTTCAGGCGCTCGAGCCGGTAGTTGGGCGTCTCCAGCGTCTTGTTGGGGATCATGATCACGCTGATCTTCTGCTTCAGCTCGATCTTGGCGATCTCGGTGCGCTTCTCGTTCAGCAGGAAGGAAGCGACTTCCACCGGCACCTGCACCTGCACGGCGGCGGTGCTGTCCTTCATCGCCTCTTCCTGGATGATGCGCAGGATCTGCAGCGCGGAGCTCTCCGTGTCGCGGATGTGGCCGTGGCCGCCGCAACGCGGGCAGGGGATCGACGCGCCTTCGGACAGGGCCGGGCGCAGGCGCTGGCGGCTCATTTCCATCAGGCCGAATTTCGAGATCGAACCGAACTGCACCCGGGCGCGGTCCTGCCGCAGGGCGTCGCGCAGGCGGTTTTCCACCTCGCGGCGGTTCTTCGACTCCTCCATGTCGATGAAGTCGATCACGATCAGGCCGCCCAGGTCGCGCAGGCGCATCTGGCGCGCCACTTCGTCGGCGGCTTCCAGGTTGGTGCGGGTGGCCGTCTCCTCGATGTCGCCGCCCTTGATGGCACGGGCAGAGTTGACGTCGATGGAGACCAGCGCTTCGGTGTGGTCGATCACGATCACGCCGCCGGAGGGCAGCTTGACCTCGCGGGCATAGGCCGACTCGATCTGGTGCTCGATCTGGAAGCGCGAGAACAGCGGGGAATCATCCCGGTAGCGCTTCACCTTGTTCGCATGCTCGGGCATGACATGCGACATGAACTGGTGCGCCTGCTCGAAGATATCGTCGGTATCGATCAGGATGTCGCCGATATCGTTGTTGAAGTAGTCGCGGATCGCGCGGATCACCAGGCTCGACTCCTGGTAGATCAGGAAGGCGCCCTTGCCGCCCTTGGCGGCGCCTTCGATGGCGCCCCACAGCTTCAGCAGGTAGTTCAGGTCCCACTGCAGCTCGGGCGCGCTGCGGCCGATGCCCGCCGTGCGGGCGATGATGGACATGCCGTTGGGATACTCCAACTGGTCCATGTTTTCCTTGAGTTCCGCCCGGTCATCGCCCTCGATGCGGCGGCTGACGCCGCCGCCGCGCGGGTTGTTGGGCATCAGCACCACGTAGCGGCCGGCCAGCGAGATGAAGGTGGTGAGGGCCGCGCCCTTGTTGCCGCGCTCTTCCTTCTCCACCTGGACCAGCAGCTCCTGGCCTTCCTTGATCACGTCGTTGATCCGGGCCTGCGAGGGCGAGACGCCCGGCGCGAAGAACTGCTTGGAAATTTCCTTGAACGGCAGGAAACCGTGGCGATCCTCGCCGTAATCCACGAAGCAGGCTTCCAGCGACGGCTCCACGCGCGTCACCACGGCCTTGTAGATGTTGCCCTTGCGCTGCTCGCGCCCTTCGATCTCGATCTCGTAGTCGAGGAGCTTCTGCCCGTCGACGATGGCCAGCCGGCGTTCTTCGGCCTGGGTGGCATTGATCAGCATCCGCTTCATTTAGCGTCACCTTTGTTCTTCGACACAACGCGCCCCTTGCGGGCGCGAACTTCGATGCCGGGACGGACGCTTCGAAACGCGGGAATGGCCGACGTGCGGTGCGGAGCGGCTAGCTCAGCAACCTACGCAAGGGCACAGGGATGGGGGCGAGGGGGCGACGGCGCTGCACCGCAAAGGCTGCGGTGGGAATCGTGCCGGCAAGGGGCCACGGGACCTGCATGGCGGGCGCCGGCAGCAGCCAGCGCCAGAAAGCCAGGAGGAGCACCATCAGCACCGCGTTGTCTCGCTTTGATCCGTCCGCCAGCGCCTTGCTGGCGGACTTTGTATTCCGTTCAGTGTTTCGAAGAGCCGGACCGTGCCGGAGCCGGGCATGCGCTGGAGAGGGGCGAAAGGCCCGATCTGCGCGCGCCGGTGCCGGTGGCATCGACCTGCCAGTGCTGCGATGGTCAGGGCGTGGACTAAACTGCCAGCCAAATCAACCACTTACAGCGTAACCCTGGTGAAACCGATTATAGGGGGCGGCTCGCCCCCTGCAAGCGCCGAGGTCCAATTTCTGACAGTCGGGGAGGAGTCGGCCGGCCAGCGACTGGATAATTTCCTCATCCGCATCCTCAAAGGCGTGCCCAAGACGCACGTCTACCGCATCATCCGCTCCGGCGAGGTGCGGGTGAACAAGGGGCGGGCCTCCGCCGATGCGCGGGTGGGCCTCGGCGACGTGGTCCGGGTGCCGCCGGTCCGGGTGTCGGAGGCCGTGGCCGCCAAGGCCGACCGGCCGGCGCCGGCGCGCGAATTCCCCATCCTGTTCGAGGACGAGCACCTTGTTGCCATCGACAAGCCGGCCGGCGTGGCCGTGCACGGCGGCAGCGGGGTGAGCTTCGGGGTCATCGAGCAGCTGAGGCAGGCCCGGCCGGCGGCGAAATTCCTGGAGCTCGTGCACCGGCTGGACCGCGAGACCTCCGGCATCCTGCTGGTGGCCAAGAAGCGCTCGGCCCTCACCAAGCTGCAGGACCAGTTCCGCGAGCGCGAGACCGGCAAGACCTACCTGGCCCTGGTGGCCGGCGCCTGGCCCGCCAACCGCAAGGTGATCGACCAGCCCCTGCACAAGTACCTGCAGGCCGACGGCGAACGCCGCGTGCGCGTGGTGGCCAAGGACGACCCGGACGGCATGCGGTCCATCACCCTCGTGAAAGTGGCGCAAAAGGCTTTCCTCCCTCCCCCCCTGGGGGAGGGCAGGGGTGGGGGCACTCCGCAGGCTCCCGAAGCCACTCTCCTCGAAGTCACCATCAAGACCGGCCGCACCCACCAGATCCGCGTCCACCTCGCCAGCGCCGGCCATCCCATCCTCGGCGACGACAAGTACGGCGACTTCGAATTGAACAAGGCGCTGGTGCGCCAGGGCCTCAAGCGCATGTTCCTGCACGCGTGGCGGTTACAGTTCGATCACCCCGCCACCGGCGAGCGCATCACCCTGCAGGCGCCCCTGCCTGCGGACCTGCAGAAATTCACCGACCATGCCCGGATCCCGCCCCCGCCAGTACGACCTGATCGCCTTTGACTGGGACGGCACGCTGTTCGATTCCACCAGGATCATCGTGCGCTGCATCCAGCAGGCGGTGGTCGACGTGGGCGGCGCGATGCCCACCGAGCGCGATGCCGCCTACGTGATCGGCATGGGCCTGATGGAAGCGCTGGCGCATGCCGCGCCGGACGTGCCGCGCGAGCGCTATGCGGCGCTCGGCGCTGCCTACCGCAAGCACTACCTCGCGCACCAGGACGACATCTCCCTCTTCGAGGGCGTGCTGCCCATGCTGGACGAACTGCGCCAGCGCCAGCACTGGCTCGCCGTCGCCACGGGCAAGTCGCGCCGCGGGCTGGACGAGGCGCTGCGCTCGGCGCAGCTCGCCGGCGTGTTCAACGGCTCGCGCACGGCCGACGAGACGGCCGGCAAGCCGGATCCGACCATGCTGCTGGAGCTGATGCGCGAATTCGGCACCGAGCCGGAGCGCACCCTCATGATCGGCGACACGACGCACGACCTGCAGATGGCCCTGAATGCCGGCTGCGCGAGCATCGGCGTGAGCTACGGGGCGCATCCGACCGAAGGTTTCGAGGCGCTCGCGCCGCGCGCCATCGTGCATTCGGTACGCGAACTGCACGACTGGCTGCTGCGCAACGCGTGAAAGCCGTGGACGAGACGCCCGTTCCCCTGTGCAACTCGCGCGACCTGGCCGACGGCGGCCTGGCCGTGCCCTTCGACGTGGTCTACGGCGGCCAGACCTGCCGCGCGTTCGCGATCCGCTGGAAGGGCCAGGTCCACGCCTACCTGAACCGCTGCTCGCACGTGGCGATGGAGCTGGACTGGCAGCCGAACCGGTTCTTCGACGACAGCGGCCAGTGGCTGCTGTGCGCCACGCACGGCGCCGTCTACCGGCCCGACACCGGCGCCTGCGCGGGCGGCCCCTGCCGCGGCCCGCTGGTGCGCATCGCCGTCACCGAAAAGGACGGCATCGTGCACTGGCATACTGCCTTCAATCTCCACCCGGTTTCGTAATGGCTCCCCCCCGAAGCGCCTTCGGCGCCTCCCCCTCGAGGGGGCGCCACCAGCGGCCCGGCGAAGCCGGTTCCGCGGTGGCACTGGATCAGGCCTCGCGCTGATTGCGGCGGGGGTGCCCTGGAGAACTGAATGAGTAACGAAAACGATCGCGAACTGCCGCCGGCGCCGCCGCCGGCCGATTCCGCCCCCGTGCGCGCGGAGGCCACCCCGGGCTGGGAGCGCAAGACGCTGGAGAAGCTGCTGTTCGCCACCCTGGAGGAACAGAAGACGCAGCGCCGCTGGCGCACCTTCGTGCGCCTGGCCTGGCTCGCCTTCTTCATCGTCCTGATCTGGCTGCTCACGTACAAGGGCACGCCCGGTGCGGACAAGGCGCAGCCGCACACCGCGGTGATCGAGATCGAGGGCGAGATCGGGCCCAAGAGCGAGGCCAGCGCGGAGTTCATCGTCGCTGCCGCGAAAGCGGCCTTCGAGGACGCCGGCGCGCAGGGCGTGGTGCTCCTGATCAACTCGCCCGGCGGCAGCCCGGTGCAGGCCGGCATCGTCAACGACGAACTGCGGCGGCTGAAGGCGCGCTACAAGAAGCCGCTGTACGCGGTGGTCGAGGAGTCCTGCGCTTCCGCGGCCTACTACATCGCCGTCTCGGCCGACCGCATCTTCGTGGACAAGGCCAGCATGGTGGGCAGCATCGGCGTGCTGATGGAAGGCTTCGGCTTCGTCGGCCTGATGGACAAGCTGGGCGTGGAGCGCCGCCTGCTGACGGCGGGCGAGAACAAGGGCTTCCTCGATCCCTTCAGCCCGCAGACCCCGCGCCACCGCGAGCACGCGCAGCAGATGCTGGACCTGGTGCACCGCCAGTTCATCGAGGTGGTGCGCACGGGCCGCGGCAAGCGCCTGAAGGAAGTGCCGGAGCTTTATAGCGGCCTGTTCTGGACCGGCCAGCAGGCGGTCGACCTGGGCCTGGCCGACCAGCTCGGCAACCTGGACTACGTCGCCCGCGAGGTGATCAAGGCGGAGGAACTGGTGGACTACACGCGCCACGAGAACGTGGCCGAAAAGCTGGCCAAGCGCTTCGGCGCCGCGATCGGCGAAGGCGCGGTGAAGGCGCTGCGGGCGGTGCCAGCATTGCAGTGAGCCTGGCGGCCCCGCTTCGTCACGCCCCGATCGCGAACACCGCCGGCGTGTCGTTCTTCACCGGCGCCGGCCGCTGCTTCCAGGCCGCCACGCTCGCACTGCGGCAACTCCCCAGAGGCAGCGTGAGCCCCATCCCCACCGCCACCCGCGTCTGCGGCTTCAGCACCTGCAGCAGCGCCTGCCACATCGCCTCGTTGCGATACGGCGTCCCGATGAAGATCTGCGTCTGCCCCGTGCGCAAGGCCAGGGCCTCCAGCTCGCGCAGGCGCTGCGCGCGGGCAGCCGCTTCCTGCGGCAGGTAACCCACGAAGGCGAAGTTCTGGCCGTTGAGGCCGCTGGCAGCGAGCGTCAGCAGCAGGGACACCGGGCCCACCAGCGGCACCACCTCGATCCCGAGTTCGTGCGCGGCCCGCACCACCGACGATCCCGGATCGGCCACGGCCGGCATGCCGGCTTCGCTGAGCAAGCCCATGTCCTCGCCCTGCACCGCCGCCTGCAGCAGCGGGCGTGCATCGAAGGACGCGGGAGCATGGTCGCCCTTCTTGTGCACTTCGCGCGGCAACTCCGCGATGCGCTGCTGCTGCAAGGGCAGGGCGAGCGGCTGCACCTCGCCCACGCGCTTGAGCGTCGCCCGCGCGCTCTTCGCGTTCTCGCAGATCCAGTGCGTCAGGCGCGCCGCCACCGCCAGCGTGCCGGCCGGAAGCACCTCGCCGATCGGCACGGTCGCTGCGCAGCCGAAATCCAGCGGCGCGGGAACGAGATAGAGCCGCCCCGGCATCAGAACACGCGCAGCCCCGCCGCGCGCAGCATGCGGCAGGTGC
>NZ_DASSVG010000662.1:0-4133 GCF_035706265.1 Ramlibacter sp.
AAGCACTGCGAGAGAAGTCCCAGCTCAGGCCCACGCCGTAGGTGGTGCCGCCCTCGGCGCCGGGTAGGGTGGTGAAGCCGTTGCCGCGCGCACCGATGGTGCCCACGCGCCCGTAGATGCCCAGGGCGGAGAAGGCGCCCGTCTTGCCGACGAGGGCGAGGCTCAGGCCCTGGGTGCGGTCGCTGCGGAAAGGCGTGTCCGCATCGCCCGCACCGAGTTGCATGCTGAGGCTGCGCGGAGTGACGCGGCTCGCATAGAGCGGCACGACGGCGGTGGAAGCGCAGGAGAGGGAGAAGGGACCGCACTGCACCGCGGGCGCAGCGGCCGCGGGTTGGAGCCCCAGCGCGGCCCCGCCGGCACGCCATCGCAACGACCCGGCAGACTGGGCCGCGGCGGCGAGGCACGCCGCCAGCCCAAGGACCAACACCAGGACATTGCGCTCGGACCACATGGCGGGCTCCCTCATGTTGTGCTTGGAGCTTTCAATGTGGTGCGCGGCTGAGGCAGGCGCTGTCGGACAAACCGCACAAGGCCTGTAGGAGGCCCCGCTCAGCCTCAATCGACCTTGGCGCCCGAGGCCTTCACAACTTTCTCGTATTTGGCGAGCTCGCTCTTCATGAAGCCGGCGAACTCGTCGGGCGTGGTGGGCACGGGCTCGGCCATCAGGCCGGCAAAGCGCGACTTCGCTTCGGGCGAATTGAGCGCCGCCACGAAGGCCTGGTTGAGCTTCTGGATCGCGTCGCGCGGCGTGCCCGCCGGCGCCACCAGGCCCCACCAGGTGTCGATGGAGAAGCCCTTGAGGGTGTCGGCCACGGGCGGCACGCCGGGCAGGTAGGGCGAGGGCTTGAGCGTGGTCACGGCCAGCGCCTTGAGCTTGCCGGCGCGGATGTTCGGGGCCGCGGTGGCCAGGTTGTCGAAGTTGAAGTCGACCTGGCCCGAGAGCAGGGCGAGCTGCGCTGGGTTGCCGCCGTTGTAGGGAATGTGCACGGCGAAGATGCCGGCATCGCGCTTGAACATCTCGCCCGCGAGGTGGCCCGCGCTGCCGTTGCCGCCGCTGCCGTAATTGAGCTTGCCGGGGTTGGCCTTGGCGTAGGCGATCAGGTCGCGCAGCGTGTTGATCTTCAGCCGCTCGGCGGTCTGCGCGTTGACCACCAGCACGTTGGGCACGCGCACCATCTGCGTGATGGCCGCGAAGTCCTTCACCGGGTCGAAGGGCATCCGGGAGAACAGCCACGGGTTGATGGCGTGCGTGGCGACGGCCGAGATGCCGATGGTCAGGCCGTCGGGCGCGGCCTTGGCCACGGCATCGACGCCGATGTTGCCGCCGCCGCCCGGCTTGTTGTCGATGATCACGGTGCCCAGCGAGTCCTTGACGCGCTCGGCCAGCACGCGCGCGGTGGTGTCGATCGGCCCGCCCGCCGAATACGGGACGATCAGGCGGATCGGGCGGCCCTGGGCGCGGGTGGCGGGGGCGGCGACGGCCACCGCCGCGGCGGCCGAGGAGAGGAGGAGTTGTCGACGTTTCATGCCCTGCATTGTCGCAAGTGCGCGGGCAGTACCGCGAAAGACTGACGCGGCGCGTGCGTCACGTCCGACACCGCGCGTTGCTGCAGAGGCGTTCAGTAGAGGCCCTCCACCCCTGTCCCGGAAAGGAAACCCACCATGAAGCTCCACGTCCTCGTGATCGCCGCGGCGCTGGCCTTCGCAGGCAGCGCGTTCGCGCAGTCCGGCGGTTCGTATGGTTCGAGCGAGCACAGCGGCCACGCGATGTCGGCCGACGGCACGCACAAGGCGGCCGGGCATGCGCAGAAGAGCGCCAAGGCGAAGAAGGCGCACGCCCAACGCACCAGCGCGCGCATGGAGCGCCGCGGCACCCGCGCCATGGGCGCCGGCGCGGCATCACCGTCGACCGACCTGGGCGCGTCGGCGCGGAACGACCGGATGAACAGCGCCTACGAGAATTGGCTGCGGTTGCAGGGGCGGCGATAGGCGCGGATGGGCGCGCTTTTCGTAGGCTGGTGCTGACCGCGCGCGAATGCGCGCCGGAAGCCCAGCGCTTCGCAGCGCTCGCGCACCGCTGGGCTTCGCAAGGCTCAGCTTCCGCTTCGCGCCAGCCTACGGGATCGCCAGCTTCCGCTTCGCGCTTCCCTACGCCTGCGTCCCGTGCTTGTCCGCTTCGCTCGTGAACGAATCCGCGAAGAACTCCTCCGGCGGCAACTTGCACACCGCTGAATACTCGGCGCGCGCCGAATCCACCACGATCGGCGCGCCGCAGGCATAGACCTGGTGGCCGGAGAGATCGGGGAAGTCTTCCATCACGGCCTTGTGGACGAAGCCCGTGCGGCCCGTCCAGTTGTCTTCCGGCAGCGCATTGGAGATGACCGGCACGTACTTCAGGTTCGGCATCTCCTGCATGCGCTCGCGCACCCAGCCGTCCATGTACAGGTCGGTCGGGCGGCGGCCGCCCCAATAGAGCGTGGCCGGGCGCTGGATGCCCTTGAACTGCATGTGCTCGATCAGCGCCTTGATCGGCGCGAAGCCGGTGCCCGAGGCCAGCAGCACCATCGGCTTCTCGGAATCCTCGCGCAGGAAGAAGCTGCCGAACGGGCCCTCCACGCGCAGGATCTCCTTTTCCTTCATCGCCGTGAACACGTGGTCGGTGAACTTGCCGCCCGGCATGTGGCGGATGTGCAGCTCCACGCCGGGGCCGTTGTGCGGCGCGTTGGCCATCGAGTAGCTGCGGCGCGCGCCGTCGCGCAGGATGAATTCGATGTACTGGCCGGCGTGGTAGCGCAGCGTGTCGTTGGCGGGCAGCTGCAGCTTGAGCACGACCACGTCGTGCGAGACCTTCTCCAGGCTGGTGACGCGCGAGGGCATCTTGCGCACGGGGAAGGCGCTCTCGTCGGTGACCTGGCGCGACTCGATCACGATGTCGGTCTGCGGCACGGCGCAGCAGGTGAGGATCAGGCCGGCGGCCTCTTCCTCGGGCGACAGCGCCTTCACCTGGTGTGCGCCGTGCACCACGGTGCCTTCGAGCTTCTTGCACTTGCAGGAGCCGCAGGCGCCGTCCTTGCAGCCGTAGGGCATGCCGATGCCCTGGCGGATGGCGGCCGGCAGGATGGCCTCGCCGCTCTCGACCGTGAACTGGCGGCCGCTCGGCTGGACCGTGATCTGGAAGGGTCGCTCGGGCGGCGGGGCGGCTGTCATGCTTTGGGTATCCTCGGGCTCTCGTCGGTGACGTTCTTCCCCGATTTTGCCCTCAAACCAGAACCCCCTCGGCGCGCTGCCCGGCCGCTTCCGCCGCCAGCGCGTGCTCGTGATCGGCTGCGGCGACGTGGGCCTGCGCGTCGCGCGGGCGCTGCCGTCGCGCGTGCGCGTGCTGGGGCTCACGTCCTCGCCCGGGCGCGTGCCGCAGCTGCGCGAGCGCGGGATCGTGCCCGTGCAAGGCAACCTGGACCAGCCGGCCACGCTGGCGCGGCTGGCCGGCGTGGCCGATCGCATCGTGCACCTCGCGCCGCCGGCCACCGAGCCGGTGCAGCACTGGTGGCGCGACCACCGTACGCAGGCGCTGCTGCGCGCGCTGTCACTGCGCAGCGTGCCTGCGGCGCTGGTGTATGCGTCCACCAGCGGCGTGTATGGCGATTGCGGCGGCGAGATGGTGGCGGAGCATCGCGCCGTGGCGCCGCACACGCCGCGCGCGCAGCGGCGCGTGGATGCCGAGCGCTTGGTGCGGCATTTCGGGCGCGTCAGCGGCACGCGGGCGAGCGTGCTGCGGATCCCGGGCATCTATGCGAACGACCGCGTCGGCGGCACGCCGCGCGAGCGGCTGGAGAAGGGCACGCCGGTGCTGCAGGCATCGGACGACGTGTACACGAACCACATCCACGCGGATGATCTCGCGCGTGCGGTGGTCGCCGCCCTGTGGCGCGGGCGGCCGCAGAGGGTGTATCACGTGAGCGATGACAGCGCGTTGAAGATGGGGGATTACTTCGATCTCGCCGCGGATTTGTATGGCCTGCCGCGCCCCCCGCGTGTGCCGCGCAGCACGGCGCAGGATTCGCTGCCGCTGGTGCTCCTCAGCTTCATGAGCGAGTCGCGGCGGTTGGAGAACGCGCGGTTGAAGAGCGAGCTGC
>NZ_DASSVG010000663.1:0-2021 GCF_035706265.1 Ramlibacter sp.
AGCCGGAGCGGCCCAGCGTGCAGGTATCGGCCGAGGACACCTTCGAGCACGACCTGCCGCTGGACGAGCTGGCGCCGCATATCCGCCGCCTGGCGGAAAAGGCCTGGGCCGGACACCGGCGCGAGGTGGGCCGGGTCGCCCGCACGGTGGTACTCAAGCTCAAGACGGCGCAGTTCCAGACGCTCACGCGCAGCCTAACGCCAGCCACGCGGCCGGCATCCGCCGCCGAGTTGGCAGAGATCGCCTGTGCCCTGCGCGCCCGCGTCGAGCTGCCGCCGGACACCCGCTACCGGCTGGTCGGGGTGGGGCTGTCCGGCTTCATCGATGCGGACGACGAGGCGATCCAGCCGGACCTGTTTGCCCGTCACTGACCCTGCGAGCCTCACGATAGTTTGCAATTGAATAGCGCACTAGCTAAATTGCGCCCATGAGCCCACGCCGACCCGCCGCTCCGCCCTCGCCGCTGCAGCTGGACAGCCAGCTGTGCTTTTCGCTGTATGCCGCGCAGCTGGCAATGACCAAGGTCTACCGCACGCTGCTGGCGGACCTGGAGCTCACCTACCCGCAGTACCTGGTGATGCTGGTGCTGTGGGAGCGCGATGGCGTGACGGTCTCGCAGATCGGCGAGCGCCTGTTCCTCGACTCGGCCACGCTGACGCCGCTGCTCAAGCGGCTCGAGGCCGCCGGCCTGGTGCAGCGCCAGCGCGCCAGCGCGGACGAGCGCCAGGTCGTGGTCAGCCTCACCGCCGCCGGTCGCGGCCTGAAGCGCCGCGCAAGCAAAGTGCCCGAATCGGCCTTCTGCGCCACCGGCTGCGAGCGCGACGAGCTGATCGCGCTCAAGCAGCAGCTCGACGGCCTGCGTGACCGGCTGTCCGGCCACGGCTGATCGTTTTGCCTTACATATCGCGCGCGATGGAATAGCGCACTTGTGCACCCATCGCAGCGCACCCTGCCCCACCCACCCCGAGGAGTCACACCGATGTCCATCGAAAAAGTCCTGTACCGCGCCCACGCCACCGCCAACGGCGGCCGCGACGGCCGTGCCGTGTCGTCCGACCATGTGCTCGACGTCAAGCTGACCACGCCGAAGGAGCTCGGTGGCGCCGGCGGTGACGGCACCAATCCCGAACAGCTGTTCGCGGCCGGCTACTCGGCCTGCTTCCTTGGCGCGCTGAAGTTCGTCGCCGGCCAGCAGAAGGTCGCCCTGCCGGCCGACACCCGCATCGAAGGCAGCGTCGGCATCGGCCCGATCCCGACCGGTTTCGGCATCGAGGTCGAGCTGAAGATCAGCATTCCGGGCGTGGAGCGCGCGGTGGCCGAGGCGCTGGTGCAGAAGGCGCATGTGGTCTGCCCGTACTCCAACGCCACCCGCGGCAACATCGACATCACCCTGACGGTGGTCTGAGCCACCGCGGGCTTTCGCGGCGGCGACGGCTGCGGTATGACGTGCGGCCATGCCCTGCCCCACCGCCGTGACTCCACCCGATCCTGACGCGACGGCCGATGCCGCACCGCCGCCCTGGCCACCGGCCGGCCAGTGGTGCCTGTACCTGATCGAATGCGCGAACGGCGCGTGGTACGCCGGCATCACCAACCATCTCCAGCGCCGTTACGCGGCCCACGCCAGCGGGCGCGGCGCGCGCTATACGCGGGCCAATCCGCCCCGCCGGCTGCTCGGCTGGCGCGCCTTCCCCGATCGCTCCAGCGCCTCGCGCGCGGAAGCGGCGATCAAGCGATTGCCCCGCGCGGACAAGGCGGCCTACCTGCAGCAGACGGAGGCCGTCCTCGAATGAAAAAGGCCCGGGTGTTCCCGGGCCTCTTCCTGCCATCTCCCGCCTACTTTTTCTTCTTCGGGATATACAGGTCGGTGATGGTGCCTTCGTAGGCCTCGGCGGCCATGCCGACCGACTCGCTCAGCGTCGGGTGCGGGTGGATCGTCATGCCGATGTCGCCGGCCTCGGCGCCCATCTCGATGGCCAGCGCGACCTCCGAGATCAGGTCGCCCGCATGCGGACCGACGA
>NZ_DASSVG010000664.1:0-4631 GCF_035706265.1 Ramlibacter sp.
CCTCGATGTCCGGCACCATCAGGTACGCATAAGCCTGGTGGTGGCTGCGGCCGACGCGGCCACGCAGCTGGTGGAGCTGCGCCAGGCCGAACTTGTCGGCGCGCGAGATCACGATGGTGTTGGCCGAGGGCACGTCGATGCCGGTCTCGATGATGGTGGAGCACAGCAGCACGTTGTAGCGCTGCTGCACGAAATCGCGCATCACGCGTTCCAGCTCGCGCTCGGGCATCTGGCCGTGGGCGACGGCGATGCGCGCTTCCGGCAGCAGCCGCTCCAGCGCCTCGCGCCGGTTCTGGATCGTCTCCACCTCGTTGTGCAGGAAGTAGACCTGGCCGCCGCGCTTCAATTCGCGCAGCACCGCCTCGCGGATCACGCCGTTGCCTTCGTTGCGCACGAAGGTCTTGATCGCCAGCCGCCGCTGCGGCGCAGTGGCGATCACCGACAGGTCGCGCAGGCCTTCCAGCGCCATGCCCAGCGTCCGCGGGATCGGCGTGGCGGTGAGCGTGAGCACGTCCACCTCGGCCCGCATGGCCTTGATCGCCTCCTTGTGGCGCACGCCGAAGCGGTGCTCCTCGTCGATGATCAGCAGGCCCAGGTTCTTGAACTTGATGGAGGAAGACAGCAGCTTGTGGGTGCCCACCACGATGTCGATGCTGCCGTCCTCCAGCCCCTTGGCCGCCGCCGTGATCTCCTTGCCGGAGCGGAAGCGGCTCATCTCCGCCACCTTCACCGGCCACTTGCCGAAGCGGTCCACCAGCGTCTGGTAGTGCTGCTCCGCCAGCAGCGTGGTCGGCGCCAGGAAGGCGACCTGCTTGCCGCCGGTGATCGCCACGAAGGCGGCGCGCAATGCCACTTCGGTCTTGCCGAAGCCGACGTCGCCGCAGACCAGCCGGTCCATCGGGTGCGGCGACACCATGTCCTGGATCACGGCATGGATCGCCGCCTTCTGGTCCGGCGTTTCCTCGAAGCCGAAATCGTTGGCGAAAGCCTCGTAGTCCTGGGCCGAGAAGCGGAAGGCATGGCCCTGGCGGGCCGCCCGGCGGGCATAGAGGTTCAGCAGTTCGGCCGCGGTGTCGCGCACCTGTTCGGCCGCCTTGCGCCTGGCCTTCTCCCACTGGCCGGAGCCGAGCTTGTGCAGCGGCGCCTCCTCCGCCCCGACGCCGGTGTAGCGGCTGATCAGGTGCAGCTGGCTCACCGGCACGTAGAGCGTGGCGTCGCCGGCGTATGCGAGGTGCAGGAACTCGGTGCTGCCCTGGCCCAGGTCCAGGTTCACCAGCCCCTTGTAGCGGCCGATGCCGTGCTGCGCGTGCACCACCGGGTCGCCGATGTTCAGCTCCGAGAGATCCTTGATCAGGGCATCGACGTCGCTGACCTGTTCCTGCTTCTTGCGCCGGCGCGCCGTGGGCGCGCTCGCGAACAGCTCGGTCTCGGTGACGAAGTCGATCGCTTCCTCGGCCCAGGCGAAGCCGCTGGCGAGCGCCGCGGTGGCGATGCCCAGCTTCTCGTCGCTGGCCTGGAATTCGGCCAGCGAGTCGAAGGCCGCCAGCGTGAGGTGGCTCGCGCGCAGGAAGTCGAGCAGGCTCTCGCGCCGGCCGGCGCTTTCGGCCAGCACCAGCACCCGATGGGAGGAGTGCTCCGCGTGGTACTTGAAGTTCTTGAGCGGGTCCTCGGCACCGCGCACGACGGCGATGTTCGGCAGGCGGCGGAATTCGGCATAGCCTTCTTCCTGCGGGACCGCCTTGAACGCGAGCTGCGCGTGCTGGTTGGCCCGCGTGTAGAACTGCTCGCTGGTGAGGAACAGCGCCTCCGGCGGCAGCACCGGCCGTTCCGGATCGCCCTGCACCAGGCGGTGGCGGTCGCGCGTGTCCTGCCAGAAGCGGTTGAAGGAGGGCTCCAGCTCCCCGTGCAGCACCAGCGTCGACTTCTCGCCGAAGTAGTCGAAGACGGTCGCGGTGTTTTCGAAGAACAGCGGCAGGTAGTACTCGATGCCGGCGGTGGCGACGCCGTTGCCCATGTCCTTGTAGATGCGGCTCTTGGTCGGGTCGCCTTCGAGCAGCTCGCGCCAGCGGCTGCGGAAGCGCGCCCGGGCGTCGTCGTCCATCGGGAACTCGCGCCCGGGCAGCAGCCGCACCTCGGGCACCGGATAGAGGCTGCGCTGGGTGTCGGGGTCGAAGGTGCGGATCGAGTCGACCTCGTCGTCGAACAGGTCGACGCGGTAAGGCACCGGCGAGCCCATGGGGAAGAGGTCGATCAGGCCCCCCCGCACCGCGTATTCGCCGGGGCTCACCACCTGCGTGACGTGGTTGTAGCCGGCCAGCGTGAGCTGCGCCTTCAGCCGCGCTTCGTCCAGCTTCTGCTGCACGCGGAAGTGGAAGGTGTAGCCGGCCAGGAAGGCGGGCGGCGCGACGCGGTACAGCGCCGTGCTCGCCGGCACCAGCACCACGTCGGCCTCGCGCTGCAGGATGCGCCACAAGGTCGCGAGGCGTTCGCTGATCAGGTCCTGGTGCGGCGAGAACTGGTCGTAGGGCAGCGTCTCCCAGTCCGGGAAGAGGGCGCAGCGCAGATCGGGGGCGAAGAAGGCGATCTCGTCCAGCAGGCGCTGGGCGTCGCCGGCCTCGGCCGTGACGATGGCCGTCAGCTTGCCATCCTGCAGTTCGCGCTGCGCCAGCCGGGCCAGCAGCAGCGCATCGGCCGAGC
The DNA here is from genome assembly GCF_035706265.1 of Ramlibacter sp. Classification (GTDB taxonomy): domain Bacteria; phylum Pseudomonadota; class Gammaproteobacteria; order Burkholderiales; family Burkholderiaceae_C; genus Ramlibacter. The sequence goes on from NZ_DASSVG010000664.1 coordinate 2,698, forward strand.
CGACCGGGCGCGGCAAGGCCATCCTTCTTCCGGGGGCGAGCTTGGGCAGATCCATGGGGAAAAAGCGGAAGCGAAAATGCAAAACACCCCGCGCCTGGAGAGGGCGGGGTGTGCCACCATTGTAGGGGGAACGACGCTCTCCGTAGAATGAAAGGGACGGACATGAACGCGACCGCACCCACTTCCCGCTACTTCGCCCTGATTCCCTGCGCCGGCAACGGCAGCCGCGCCGGCACGGCCGGCCCGAAGCAATACGAACGCGTCGCCGGCCAGCCGATGATCTGGCACACCCTGTCGGCCTTCGCCGGCGTCAAGCGCATCGCGCGCACGCTGGTGGTGGTCGCGCCCGGCGACGGCTTCTTCGAACGCAATCCCACCACCTCGGCCCTCGTCGTGCCCTGCGGCGGCGCCACCCGCGCGCAGAGCGTGGCCAACGGCCTGCGCGAACTGCGCCGCGCCGGCGCCGTCGACAGCGACTGGGTCCTGGTGCACGATGCGGCCCGCTGCCTCATCACGCCGCAGCTGATCGACCGCCTGATCGACCACTGCAGCAAGGACGAAGTGGGCGGGCTGCTGGCCCATCCGCTGCCCGACACGCTGAAGATCGGCGAGAACGGCCGCGTGGCCGCCACCGTGACGCGCACGGACAAATGGCAGGCGCAGACGCCCCAGATGTTCCGGCTGGGCATGCTGAGGCAGGCCCTGGAGGGCGCGGACGGCCAGGTGACCGACGAATCCAGCGCCATCGAGAAGATGGGGCTGAAGCCGCTGCTGGTGGAAGCCGGCGCGCAGAACTTCAAGGTCACCTACCCCGAAGACTTCGCCATGGCCGAGGCCGTGCTGCGCGGGCGGGCGCGTTGATTCCCCAGCTGCGGATCGGCGAAGGCTGGGACACGCACGCCCTGGTGCCGGGCCGCCGGCTGGTACTGGGCGGCGTGGAGATCCCCTACGAGCGCGGGCTGCTCGGGCACTCGGATGCCGACGTGCTGCTGCACGCCATCACCGATGCGCTCGTCGGCGCGGCTGGGCTGGGCGACATCGGCCGCCACTTCCCCGACACGGACGAGCGCTTCCGCGGTGCGGATTCCATCGTGCTGCTGCAGGAGGCGATGCGGCGCGTGCGCGAGCAGGGCTGGAAGGTCGTCAACCTCGACAGCACGGTGGTCGCCCAGGCGCCGAAGCTGGCGCCGCACATCGAGGCCATGCGCTCGCGCATCGCCCAGGCGCTGGAGATCGCGCCCGACCAGGTCAACGTGAAAGCCAAGACGGCCGAACGGCTCGGGCCCGTGGGCATGGGCCAGAGCATCGAGGCGCGGGCGGTGGTGCTGCTGACGCAGTAGGAAATCCGAAAACCCGATTCGGACTTTCCTAACGCAAAAGCCGCAAAGGTTTCGCAAAAGCCGCAAAAGGACATCCACTTCAAGGATGTTCTTTTGCGGCTTTCGTATTCCTTTTGCGGCTTTTGCGTTAAGAAGTCCGCGTTCGGCTGTTCCCTCAGGCCGTTTCCCGCGCCCGGTTGCTCATGTCGATGGGGCTGCTGGCGCCGCCCGGCATGGCGGGCATCAGCCGCGGCCGCTGCAGCTTGATGTGCGCGGCCAGCCCGCCCGAGCTGGTGTTGGAGAGCGCGAAGATGCCGCCCATGCGCTGCACCGTCTTGTCGACGATCGCCAGGCCGAGGCCGGCGCCGGTGGCGGCCGTCCGGGCCGCATCGCCGCGGAAGAAGGGCTTCACGAGGTTCGGCAATGCATCCGGCGCTACGCCCATGCCGTGGTCGCGCACCTTCAGCAGCACCCATTCGTTGCGGGCCTTGGCGGCGATGTCCACCACGGCGATGCCGGTTTCGGGCGTCTTGCCGTAGCGGCGCGCGTTCTCCAGCAGGTTGGCGATGACGCGGGCCAGTTCCACCTCGTCGGCCAGCACCTGCAGGCCCTTGG
>NZ_DASSVG010000665.1:0-10722 GCF_035706265.1 Ramlibacter sp.
GTGAAGTTCGCGATCGTCGGCGCCGCGAACGTGGAGAAGCTCGCGCTCGTGGCCGACCGCTGCCGCTGCATCAGCGTGGGCGCTGCCGCGGGCGGTTGCGTTGCCTATGCGCCGGAGTCGCAGTCCGATCGTTTCGAACCGGATGGCCCCACGCGCGCCACCGATCCGCTGCTGCTGTATTTCACTTCCGGCACGACGGCGCAGCCCAAGCTGGTGCTGCATTCGCACCAGAGCTATCCGGTCGGCCACCTCTCCACGATGTACTGGCTGGGGCTGAAGCCCGGCGACATCCACCTGAACATCTCCTCGCCGGGCTGGGCCAAGCATGCGTGGAGCTGCTTCTTCTCGCCCTGGAACGCGGGTGCCTGCATCTTCATCTTCAACTACCGGCGCTTCCAGGCCACCGCACTGCTCGACGTGCTGGCCACGCGCGGCATCACCTCGCTGTGCGCACCGCCGACCGTCTGGCGGATGCTGATCCAGGAGGACCTCGCGGCCTACCGCGGCAAGCTGCGCCTGCGCGAGGTGATCGGCGCCGGCGAGCCGCTCAATCCGGAGATCATCGAGCGCGTGCGCTCCGCCTGGGGCCTCGAGCTGCGCGACGGCTACGGCCAGACCGAGACGACGGCGCAGGTCGGCAACTCGCCGGGCCAGCCGGTCAAGCCCGGCTCGATGGGCCGGCCCCTGCCCGGCTACGAAGTCGTGCTGCTCGATGCGTATGGCAAGCCGTCCGACCAGGGCGAGATCTGCCTGCCGCTCGCTGCGCGGCCGCTCGGCCTGATGGACGCCTACATCGACAGCCCCGAGCGCACCGCCGAAGCGATGCGCGATGACGCCTACCACACAGGCGACATCGCGAGCCGCGATGCCGACGGCTACATCACCTACATCGGCCGCTCGGACGACGTCTTCAAGGCGTCCGACTACCGCATCAGCCCGTTCGAGCTGGAGAGCGTGCTGATCGAACATCCGGCGGTCGCCGAAGCGGCCGTGGTGCCGAGCCCGGACCCGGTGCGCCTCGCGGTGCCGAAGGCCTTCGTGGTGCTGGCCGCGGGGCACACGCCGGGACGCGACAGCGCGCGCGAGCTGTTCGCCTTCCTGCGCGCGCAACTGCCTCCCTTCAAGCGCGTGCGGCGCATCGAGTTCGCCGAGCTGCCGAAGACCATCTCCGGCAAGATCCGGCGGGTCGAGCTGCGCACGCAGGAAGCGCAGCGGCGCTCCGGCGGCGAGCGCGTCGCGATGGAATTCTTCGAGGAAGACTTCACCGAGCAGGAGCTCGCCGGGGGCCCCGGGCCAGCAGCGCGCTAGGCGCTTCGCCCCTGCGCGCGCAGCCAGCGCGCTGCGCCCTGCCCCGCGACCCGGCCGGTCGCGAAACACGCGGTGAGCAGGTAGCCGCCGGTGGGCGCCTCCCAATCGAGCATCTCGCCGGCGCAGAACACACCGGGCAGCGCGCGCAGCATGCCGCCCGCATCCAGTGCTTCCAGGCGCACGCCGCCCGCGGTGCTGATCGCCTCCTCGATCGGCCGCGGCCGCACCAGCTGCAGCGGCAGCGCCTTCAAGGCGGCCGCCAGACGCTCGGGATCGTGGAGCTGCTCCGGCGACAGGAGTTCGTGCAGCAAGGCCATCTTCAGGCCGGCGATGCCGAGCCGGCTCTTGAGGTGGGTGGACAGGCTGCGCGGGCCGCGGGGATGCCGGATTTCGGCCAGCACGCGCTCGGGGCTGTGCTGCGGCAGCAGGTCGATGATCCAGGTGGCACGGCCCTCGCGGGCGATCGCCTCGCGCAGGGGATGCGAGAAGGCGTACACCAGGCTGCCTTCGATGCCGGTGTCGGTCAGCACGAATTCGCCTTGCTGGCTCTCCCCGGGCGCCTGCGACTCCAGGCGCGCGGCCACGGGCTTCACGGGCTGGCCCGCATACCGTTGCCGCAGGTGCTCGCTCCACCCTGAGCGATCGGCGCGCGTGGGCGCCACGTCGAATCCGCAGTTGGCCGGTTGCAGCGGCGCGATCGCCACGCCGCGCGCAGCCAGCAACGGCACCCAGGCGCCATCCGATCCCAGGCGCGGCCAGCTGGCCCCTCCCAGCGCCAGCACGGTCGCCTGCGCGGCATGGGTGACGCGCCCCGACGGTGCCTCGAAGACGAGCTCGCCTGACGCGGAATCCCACCCTTGCCAGCGGTGCCGGGTGTGCAGCCGCACGCCGGCGCCCCGCAGCCGGTGCAGCCACGCGCGCAGCAGCGGCGCGGCCTTCATGTCGGTGGGGAAGACGCGCGCGGACGTTCCCACGAAGGTCTCGATGCCCAGGCCCGCGGCCCAGCGCCGGACCTCCTGGCCGCCGAAGGCCGTGATCGCCTCCCGCAGCGCGCCGGCACGCTCGCCATAGCGGGAGAGAAAGGATTCCGGCGCTTCCGAGTGGGTGAGATTCAGGCCGCCGCGGCCCGCGAGGAGGAACTTGCGGCCCACGGAAGGCATGGCATCGAACAGGTCGACCGCCACGCCCTCCCCGGCCAGCACTTCGGCCGCCATCAGGCCGGCCGGTCCGCCGCCGATCACGGCGGCGCGCAAGGAAGAAGAAGTCACGGGGCGATTGTCTCGCGGCCGGACTTCACGCGCGGCAAGTGGCTGCTGCCTGCGGCCTGGCGGGACACTCCGACGTCAGTAGGACTTGGGCAGGCCGAGCACCTTCTCCGCGATGAAGCACAGGATCAGCTGCGGGCTCACGGGCGCCAGGCGCGGGATCCACGCTTCGCGCAGGTAGCGCTCCACGTGGTACTCCTTGGCATAGCCCATGCCACCATGGGTGAAGATCGCGTTCTCGCAGGCGCGATAGCAGGCCTCGGCGGCGAGGAACTTCGCGCTGTTCGCTTCGGCGGCGCAGGGCTTGCCCTGGTCGTACAGCCAGGCGGCCTTCTGCACCATCAGGTCGGCCGCCTCGAGTTCGATCCAGGATTTCGCCAGCGGATGCTGGATCGCCTGGTTCTGGCCGATCGCACGGCCGAACACCTCCCGCTCGCCGGCGTAGAGCGCGGCGCGCTTCAGCGCCGCGCGGCCCAGGCCCACCGCCTCGGAGGCGATCAGGATACGTTCCGGGTTGAGGCCATGCAGGATGTAGCTGAAGCCCTTGCCTTCCTCGCCCACGCGGTCCTCCACCGGGATGCGCAGCCCGTCGATGAAGACCTGGTTGGAATCCACGCATTTGCGCCCGAGCTTCTCGATCTCGCGCACCTCGATCGTGGAGCGGTCCAGGTCGGTGTAGAACAGGCTCAGGCCTTCGGTGCCCTGGCACTCCTCCACCGGGGTGGTGCGCGCCAGCAGCAGGATCTTGTTGGCCACCTGCGCCGTGCTGATCCAGACCTTCTGCCCGTGCACCACGTAGTGGTCGCCCTGGCGCACGGCGCGGGTTTTGAGCTTCAGCGTGTTCAGGCCGGTGTTGGGTTCGGTCACGCCGAAGCACGCGCGGTCCTTGCCTGCGATCAGCGGCGGCAGCCAGCGCTGCTTCTGTTCGGCGGTCCCGAACACCACCACCGGGTGCAGGCCGAAGATGTTCATGTGCACCGCGGAGGCACCGGACAGCCCTGCCCCGGTGGCCGAGATCGTATGCATCATCAGGGCCGCCTCGCTGATGCCGAGGCCGGCGCCGCCGTACTCCTGCGGCATCGCGATGCCCAGCCAGCCGGACTCGGCCAGCGCGCGGTGGAAGTCGTCGGGGAAGCCGCCGACGCGGTCCTTGTGCAGCCAGTAGTCGGCGTCGAACGGCGCGCAGGCCTTCTCGATCGCGTCGCGGATCTGCTCCTGCTCCGAAGTCAGGCTGAAGTCCATGGCGTGTTCCTCCTCAGGCCTGTTGCGGCCGGATCGCAGCCACTCTCGGTCCAGCAGCTACAGCGCCATCGACGGCCGCTGCGCCAGCCCCGCGCGCCAGCGCAGCAGGTTCGGATGTTGCTCCCCCGGCTTGACCTTCACCACGCGGGCGAAGTCCACGGCCACGGCCGCCGTGATGTCGGCGACGCTGAAGCGCCCGGTGGCGAGGAAGGTGCGATCCTGCAGGCGCGCCTCCAGGGTGGCGAAGAAATCGTGCACGCGCGCCAGCCCGCGCTGCGCCAGCTCGGGAATCTGCGGGTAGTCCCGCGGCCCGGGCAGGGCGCGGTTGGCCATCGCCGGCGAGCCGTTGCGCAAGGCCTCCGCGACGGCGAGCAGGCCCTCGAATTCGGCGCGCCAGTTCCAGCTGGCGATCTCGGCCTTCTCCAGCGCAGTCACGCCCAGGAGCGGCGGATCGGGCTGCAGCGCCTCCAGGTAGGCGGTGATCGCCGCGTTGTCGCTCAGCACCACACCCTCCTCCGTGCGCAAGGCCGGCACCGTGCACAGCGGGTTGATGCGGCGGTAGGCCTCGCCCAGTTGCTCGCCGCTGCGCAGGTCGATGTTCACCGTCTCGTGGCGGATGCCTTTTTCGGCCAGCAGGATGCGGGCACGGCGCGGGCTCGGCGCGGTGGCGCAGTCGTAGAGCGTGATCATGCGCCGGCCCCGCCCAGCTTGTCCTGCGTGCGGGTGTCGAAGTCGCTCGCCTCGTGCCGCTCGTGCAGTTGGCTCGCCGGGTCGCCCCAGGTGCGGTTGACCATGCGCCCGCGGCGCGCGCCCGGCCGCTGCGCGATCTCGTCGGTCCAGCGCAGCACGTGGCGGTACTCCTGCACCTGCAGGAACTCGCCCGCCCCATAGAGCTGGCCCTTGGCGAGCGCGCCGTACCAGGGCCAGATCGCCATGTCCGCGATGGTGTACGCGTCGCCGGCCAGGTAGCGCGATTCGGCCAGCCGCCGGTCCAGCACGTCGAGCTGGCGCTTCACTTCCATCGCGTAGCGGTCGATGGCGTATTCGATCTTGCTCGGCGCATAGGCATAGAAGTGCCCGAAGCCGCCGCCCAGGAAGGGTGCGCTGCCGACCTGCCAGAACAGCCACGACAGGCACTCCGCGCGCGCGGCGCCCTCGCTTGGCAGGAAGGCGCCGAACTTCTCGGCCAGATACAGCAGGATCGCGCCGGATTCGAAGATGCGCACCGGCTGCGCGCCGCTGCGGTCCACCATCGCCGGGATCTTGGAATTGGGATTGACGGCCACGAAGCCGCTGCCGAACTGCGCGCCCTCGTTGATCGGAATCAGCCAGGCGTCGTATTCGGCCCCTGCGTGCCCGAGTGCCAGCAGCTCCTCGAGCATCACGGTCACCTTCACGCCATTGGGCGTGCCGAGCGAATACAGCTGCAGCGGGTGGCGCCCGACCGGCAGTTCCTTTTCGTGCGTGGCACCGGCCACCGGCCGGTTGATGCTGGCGAACTTGCCGCCGCTTTCCTTGTTCCAGGTCCAGACGGCGGGAGGGGTGTAGGCAGGCTCGGTCATGGGAGCGGCGGGTGGAACGGCCGGCCAGTATAGGCAGCCGCGGCCGGCCCCGGCGCCCCCTCGCGCAGCACCCGCCCTACTTCGCGGGCTTCTTCGGCGACCTGCGCGCGGCCTCGAGCGCCTCGGCCTTCTGCGCGTGCTTCTCGGCCCGCGTCCTGCGCGCCTTGGGCTTCTTGGTCTCGCCGCTGTCGCGCGCTTCCTTGCTCGCGTGCGGCTTCTCCTTCGCCTCGGGATGGTGGGTTCGCACCAGCCGCTCGAGGGCACTGGGCCGGGGCTGCGTCGCCTGGGCCTTGCGCCTCTCGCGCTCCTCCTTGAGCGATTGGCGCTCCTCGATCAGGGCGGCCTCGGCTTGGGAGGGCTCCTGCCCACCGGCTTCCATCCGGCGCATCATCGCGCGATGCAGCGCCTGGCCGTTGGCCGCGATCCTCTTGTTCACCGATGCAGTGCGAGTGGGCATGTGGCAGTTCCTCGGGGCAGTGAAGGAAAAGCCACTTTAGGCCAGACCGGCTCTGGACGCCAGCCTGGCCGCGCCACATTGCCTGCGCGGACAGCGCCTGCCCGGCGCGCGGGCTTCAGCTGCCCTTGGTGTTGACGGCTGCCTTCAGGGAGGCGCCGGGCACGAACTTCACGGCCGTCGCTGCCGCGATCGTGATCGCTTCGCCGGTCTGCGGATTGCGCCCGGAACGCTCGGCACGTTCCGCGGTCTTGAAGGTGCCGAAGCCGGGGATCACCACCTCGCCGCCTTTCGCGAGCTCCTCGCTCACGATTCCGATGAGGGCGTCCAGACTCCTCGTGGCGGCGGCTTGGGATTGTTCGGTGGCATCGGCCAGGGACTTCACGAGTTCGGACTTGTTCATCTGTCGGGTCTGGTTGAGAGGCGCAGAGTGTAAGCCAGCCGGGGCTCGGCCATTTGTCATCCTGCAAACGTAAGAAGAAGCCTACAGGCGCGTCCTCCCATCGCTGACCGTGCGACCCGCCAAGCCCAAGCATGCTCGGCTGATCCGTTCCTGAACCGAGGCGCACTCCGGCATCCCATGCAGCCAAGTGATGATCCAGTGACGCCCGGCGGCGCAATCGGCGCGCATCCGCCGGCGCAGTGGTTGCGTGCGCCCGGCGAAATGGCGCAGCGCATCCGCAATCATCCCTGGGCCGGCACTTCGCTCGGCCCGATCGGGAGCTGGCCGGTGAGCCTGCGGATCGTCCTCGATACGGTGCTTGCTTCCCAGGCCCAGACCGTCCTCTTCTGGGGCCCCGAACTGCTGGCGTTCTACAACGACGCCTACGCGCCGACCATCGGAAACAAGCACCCGTCCGCCCTGGGCCGGCCGGCCGCCGAAGGGTGGGCCGAACTCTGGGACGATCTCGGCCCCCTGCTGCACTCGGTGCTGGACACGGGCACCACGGTGGCAGCCAGGGACCGCCGGTTCCAGATCGACCGGCGCGGCTTCCTCGAGACGGTGTACTTCGACATCTCCTACTCCGTCGTTCGCGACGGCGACGGCGACCCGGCGGGCGTGCTGTGCATCGTGAGCGAGACGACGGAGCGCGTGCTGGGCGCGCAGCGGCTGGCCGACAGCGAGGCGCGCCTGCGCCAGGCGTCGGAACGCATCGCGCTCGCCCTGAACACCGGAGCGGTGCTCGGAACGTGGGTGTGGGACGTGAAGGCCGACCACTTCACCGCCGACGAGCGGTTTGCGCGCACCTTCGCGATCGACCCGGAGGCGCTGCAGAAAGGCATGCGCCTGCAGGACGTGAAGCAGTCCATCCACCGGGACGACGTGGACAGGGTCAACCGGCTGCTGGCCGCTGCCATGCAGAAGGGCGGTCCCTACAGTGCCGAATACCGCGTGCCGCGCCTGGACGGCGGCTGGCGCTGGATCGAGGCCAATGGCCACGTGGAACTCGATGATGCAGGCCAGCCTGCGCGCTTCCCCGGCGTGCTGATCGACATCGACCGCCGGCGGGCCGCGGAGGTCACGATGCGGCGCAGCGAGGCCCGCTTCCGCGCCCTGGCGCAGGCCTTGCCCGCGCACGTGTGGACCGCCCGCCAGGATGGCGGCGTGGATTGGGTCAACCAGCGCATGCTGGAGTACACGGGCCTGCGCACCGGGAAGCTGCTCGATCATGGATGGATCACGCCGATCCACCCGGACGACCGTCCCCGCACCCTGGACCAGTGGCAGGCGTCGGTTTCGACCGGGGACGACTTCAGCGCGGAATTCCGCTTCCGCCGCTACGACGGGATGTGGCGCTGGCACCTCGCCCGGGCCGTCTGCACCGGCGACTCCGACGACGAGCGCTGGGTCGGCACGATGACCGACATCGACGACCAGAAATCGGCGCAGGCCGCGCTGGCGGACCTCAACGCGAAGCTGGAGCAGCGGGTGGACGAGCGGACGCACGAGTTGCAGCAGGCGCTGGATCGCCTGTCCGAGGCGCGCAGCGAGAACTTCGCCCAGGAGCGATGAACTGCACGAGGCGCGCGCAGTTTCGGCGCGCGAACACGACGGCGGGCCCGGACGGCGGCACGCCTGCGTGCGCCGCCGGTGCTACGGCGTCAGAGCGAGTAACCCAGGAGCATCGCCACGCCCGCTTCCTTGTTCGGGCGGGTGAAGCTGTCGCGCGTGAGGCGGCTCATCTGGATGTTCATGCGGTCGGTGGTGAACCACTTGCGGTACATCGCGTTGATCTCCCCGCCGGTGTAGAGCCGCGACAGCGTGCGGTCCACCACGGCGCCCAGGGCGGTGTCGCCCTTGCGCAGCATGATGGCGTACGGCTCCACCGACAGCACCGCGCTGCTCAAGGCCAGACGGTCCAGCGCATTGTCATGCGACGCCAGGCCCAGCAGCAGCGAATCGTCCTGCGGAAAGGCGCGCACCCTGCCCTCCTTCAAGGCCTGGTACGCCTCGCCGTTGCTCGCGAAGGTGGTCAGCTGCATCTTCACCTCGCTCGCATTGAGCTGCGTGAAGAGCTTTTCCGACGTGGTGCCCTTGCTCAGCGCCACCGGCAGGCCACCGAGATCCTTCACCGATTCGACTTTCGTGCCCTTGGGAACGAGCACGCGGATGCCCGCCACGAAGATGGTGTAGCTGAAGTCCACCTTCTCCTGGCGCGCCTTGGTGTTGGTGGTCGACCCGCACTCGAGGTCGATCTCGCCGGCCTCGAGCTTCGGGATGCGTTCGGCACCGGAGACCACCTTGTACTTCACCGCCAGTTCCGGCAGCTTGAGCGTGCGCTTGATTTCCTCGACCGCGGCCAGGCACAGGTCGACCGAGTAGCCCACGGGCTGCTTCTGCTCGTCGAGATACGAGAACGGGCGGGCGGCTTCCCGCACCCCCAGCGTGATCGCCCGGGTTTCCTTGATGCGGGCCAGCGTGTCGGCGGGCGCCTGGGCATGGGAGGACGAAGCGAAGACGAACGCGGCGCACGCGGCCAGCGGCAGCGGGCGAAGGCGGAAGGGGAACATGGGCACTGCGGAGAAAATGAGAGGATCGGTCCGGAGCGACTCCGGGAAAACCCTGAGTCTAAGCGCCAGACTGGATCATTCCGCCGCGGGGATGCACTGGCTGTGAAATCCGCACTCCCCTCCACAACAGACCATGACCCAAGACACGACCGTCAGCACCCCCTCCCCGTCCGCCCGGGCGGCCCAGCGCAAGGCGCCCCGGCCCGTGCACCCCCTGTTGCAGAAACTCTTCGAGCTGTACCCGCGCCTGTTCGGTGCCCGCTTCCTGCCTCTGAAGCTGGGCGTGTTCGAGGACCTCGTGGCCGCGCATCCGGAGGCCTTGCCCGCCGCCGATCTCAAGGTGGCGCTCGGCCTGCACACGCGCTCCACGCGCTACATCGAGGCCGTGGCCTCCGGCTTGCCCCGCCACGACCTGCAGGGCAAGCCGGTGGAGCCGGTGGCGCCGGAGCACGTGCACCACGCCATCCTGGAGCTTTACAAGCGCCGCAGCGCCAAGGCGCCGGAGCAGGCGCGCCAGCGCGCCGTCGCACAACTGGCGGCCGCGATCGAATCCTCCGGTCTGGGCCGCGAAGGCTACCGCGAGCGCTTCACCTCCCACGATGACAACGTGCACTCGATGCTGGAGGAGGCCTTGTCCATCGTTGCGCAACGCGCAGCCCGCCGCGAAGCACTCCAGAACGCCTTCCAGGCGAGCGGCAAGACGGTGGCCGAATTCGCCGAGATGTATGGGCTGGATCCGAGGGAGGCGAAGAGGTTGCTCGCTTGAGCGCGTTGGCCGAAGGCCTCAGCGCCGCCAGGGCGGCAGCGGCTTGAAGCGCGCCTGCAGGAACGAGAGGAACAACTTGACGCGGGCCGACATGCCGGCCCGGCTCGCCACCAGCGCGACGACGTCGGCGTCGGGCAGTTCCCACTCCGGCAACAGGCGCACGAGGCGCCCGCTGCGCAGGCTTTCGGCGACGTCCCATTCCGAGCGCATGACGATGCCCTTGCCGGCCAGGGCCCACTGGCGCGCCACCTCGCCGTCGTTGCTGCTCAGGGTCGCCGGCACGCGAACGGCAACCTCGCTGCGCTTGCGCCGGAAGCGCCAGAGCGTCACGTCTTCGTCGTTTTCGCGCAGCACGATGCAATCGTGTCCGGCCAGGTCCTGCGGTTCCGACGGGACGCCGCGCCGGGCCAGGTAGTCCGGCGACGCGCACAGGAAGCGCGAATTGGGTGCGATCTGGTGTTACGGGATGGAGCTGCGGCATCACAGCAGGGCACCGCGCGCGGCGATCGGCCACACGGCCTCCACGCGCTCGCCGCGGAAGCATACGAGCTCGTCGTACAGGTTCACGGTGGGGTCGCAGTGGCCGGGAACGAGCATCAGCACGTCGCCCAGGGCCGGCGAATCCGGCAACGGCGTGGACAGCACGCCATGCTCGTCCGCCGCCGTCACGTAGGCCAGCTCGGGCCGGCCCCACACCGCGGGCATGCCCGAATCCACCGCCGAAGCCTTCAGGCCCGCATCGACGATGGCGCGCTCGCCGCTGGCGCGGCTCATCACGGCGGTGCGCACGAACAGTGCGTGCTCGAAGGTCACGTCGCCCTCGTCGCGCGCGTTGTCGCCGTAATCACGGTCCATGAAGGCGTAGGAGCCGGCCTGGATCTCGTTGAAGATGCCGCTGTCGCGCTCATGCACGAAGGTGCCTGTGCCGCCGCCGGTGATGCGCTCGACGGCGATGCCGCCGGCCTCGATCGCACGGCGCGTGCGTGCTGCGGCTTCGGCCGCGGCCGCGATGGCGGCCAGGCGCTCGCGGCGCGTGCGCAGGTGCTGGGCCGGGCCGTGGTAGCACTGCAGGCCGGCGAAGCGCAGGCCCGCGCTGGCGGTGATCTGCCGTGC
>NZ_DASSVG010000666.1:0-6822 GCF_035706265.1 Ramlibacter sp.
GGCCGCGTCCGCTGCCGCCGCACCGGCGCCCGCGCCGGCGCCCGCGAGCCCGCAGCCGGCCGCCGGCGCCGACGACGACATCGCCTGGAGCTGGCCCACCTCCGGTGCGGCCGCCGTGGTGGCCGGCTTCGACGAGCAGAAGAACAAGGGCATCGACATCGGCGGCCGCGCCGGCGATCCCGTGCTGGCCGCGGCCGATGGGCGCGTCGTGTACGCGGGAGCGGGATTGCGCGGCTACGGCAACCTGATCATCCTGAAGCACAACAACACCTACCTCACGGCCTACGCGCACAACCAGTCGCTGCTCGTGAAGGAGGACCAGACCGTGCGCAAGGGCCAGAAGATCGCGGAGATGGGGGCCACCGACGCCGATCGCGTGAAGCTGCACTTCGAGATCCGGCGCCAGGGCAAGCCGGTCGATCCCATGAAGTACCTGCCGGCGAGGTAGCCATGAAGCGGCGCAACGGGCACGAAGCACCGGCGCCCGCGGGCGGGCGCGACGGCATCGAGGTGCCGCCGCTCGAGCCGATCGGCACCGCCGCCGAGCCGCCCTCCGAAAACCAGCTGCGCGAGGTGCCGGCCGATTTCTCGGGCGAGAGCAGCGACACGCTGACGCTCTACCTGCGCGACGTGCGCCGCACCACCCTGTTCACCGCGGAGGAGGAGTACGAGACCGCCGTGCGCGCCCGCGCCGGCGACTTCGCCGCCCGCCAGTCGATGATCGAGCACAACCTGCGGCTGGTGGTGAGCATCGCCAAGAGCTACCTCGGGCGCGGCGTGCCCCTGTCGGACCTGATCGAGGAGGGCAACCTCGGGCTGATGCACGCGATCGACAAGTTCGAGCCGGAGCGCGGCTTCCGCTTCTCCACCTACGCCACCTGGTGGATCCGCCAGGCGGTGGAGCGCGCGGTGATGAACCAGGGCCGCGTGATCCGGCTGCCGGTGCACGTGGTGCGCGAGCTGCAGCAGGTGCTGCGGGCCCGCCGCACGCTGGAGAACGATCCCGCCTTCGCCAGCCGCAACGGCGCCGAAGGCGAGGGCGTGCGGGTGGAGGATGTGGCGGCGCTGCTCGGTCGCGACGTGCAGGAGGTGGCGCAGCTGCTCGCGCTGGCCGAGACGCCGAAGTCGCTCGATGCCACTGTCGACCGCAACGACGAGGAGCACACGCTGGGCGACTTCATGGCCGACGAACTGGCCGTGGATCCCACCGGCGTGATGCAGAACCGAGAGGTGGAGCGGCTGGTGACGGGCTGGGTGGACGCGCTCTCGCAGCGCGAACGCGAGGTGCTGGAGGGCCGCTTCGGCCTGCACCAGCGCGAGCCCGAAACGCTGGAGGTCCTGAGCGACCGCCTGGGCCTCACGCGCGAGCGCGTGCGCCAGATCCAGAACGAGGCCCTGTCGAAGCTGAAGCGCCAGATGGCCCGCAACGGCATCGACCGCGAAGCGTTGTTCTAGCCGAGGCGCTGGTTCGAACGCGCCCGGCCCCTTCCCCCTCCGGGGGGAAGGCTGGGATGGGGGGCTCCTGATGCGGCCGCAGGGCCGACTCATGATTCGACTGGTACAGTCGAATCATGAGTTGGCCTGTACTAGTCTTCGACATCGAATCCATTCCGGACGTGAAGGGCTTGCGCCTGCTGCGCGACGCGCCGCAGGACGCCAGCGACGCGGAGGTCTACGCGCAGTGGCTGCAGGAGCGCAAGGAGGCCAACCAGAGCGACTTCATGCCGCTGCACCTGCAGCGCATCCTCGTGATCAGCTGCGTGTTCCGCAACGCCGAGGGCCTGCGCGTGCATTCCTTCGTCGACCGCGACGACGCCAGCGAAGGCCGCGTGATCCAGAACTTCTTCAACGCGCTGGACAAGCACACGCCGCAGCTGGTGAGCTGGAACGGCGGCGGCTTCGACCTGCCGGTGCTGCACTACCGCGGCCTGCGCCACGGCGTGGTGGCGGACCGCTACTGGTGCCTGGGCGAGGGCGGCGGGCCGGACGACCGCGAGTTCAAGTACAACAACTACATCAACCGCTACCACATGCGCCACCTGGACCTGATGGACCTGCTGGCGATGTACCAGCCGCGCGCCAACGCGCCGCTGGACGCCATGGCCAAGCTGTGCGGCTTCCCGGGCAAGCTGGGCATGGACGGCTCCAAGGTCTACCAGGCCTATCTCGAAGGCAAGCTGGAGGACATCCGCCGCTACTGCGAGACCGACGTGATGAACACCTACCTGCTGTATTGCCGCTTCCAGAAGATGCGCTGCGGCTTCACGGAGGCCGAGTACGACCAGGAGATGGGGTTCGTGAAGGAGTCGCTGGCGCCGCTGGCGGCGACGGAGCCGCACTGGCGCGAGTACCTCGACGCCTGGCTGTGATCGCTGGGCTTTCGCTTCGCTCCAGCACCGGCCTACGAAATGCACTGGCGCCGCAGGCCGATTGCAGGCTGGCGGTGAGCACCGAAGGCCGAACCCCAGCGTTCCCCCGCCGGCCTGAGAAAATCGGCGGATGACCGACAAGCAGTTGCCTGCCCCGCACCCCGAGGGCTGGCTGGAAATCGAATCGCTCGACATCGAGGCGCAGGGCGTCGCCCGGCGCCCCGACGGCAAGGTGGTCTTCATCGACGGCGCGCTCCCCGGCGAATGGGTGACGGCCAACGTCCACCGGAAGAAGAACAACTGGGAGCAGGCCTCGCTGGTGCAGGTACACCGCGAGTCGGCCCAGCGCGTGCGGCCCCGCTGCCCGCACTTCGGCCTGCACGAGGGCGCCTGCGGCGGCTGCAAGATGCAGCACCTGCACGTCGGCGCGCAGGTCGCGATCAAGCAGCGCGTGCTGGAAGACAACCTGTGGCACCTGGGCAAGGTGCGCCCCGGCACCATGCTGCCCGCGATCGAGGGCCCGGCCTGGGGCTACCGCTGGCGTGCCCGCTTCAGCGTGCGCCACGTGCGCAAGAAGGAGACGGTGCTGGTGGGCTTCCACGAGCGCAAGAGCCGCTACGTGGCCGACATCCGCGAATGCCACGTGGTACCGAAGCACGTGAGCGACCTGTTGCTGCCGCTGCGCGCCCTGATCGGCTCCATGGACGCGATCGAGACCTGCCCGCAGATCGAGCTGGCCTGCGGCGACCGCGTCACCGCGCTGGTGCTGCGGAATCTCGAGCCGCTGTCCGCCGGCGACCTCGCCAAGCTGCGCGCCTTCGCCGTCGCGCACGCGGACGCCGGCGTGCAGTGGTGGCTGCAGCCCAAGGGGCCCGATACCGCCCGCCTGCTCGATGCCGGCGGCGAGGAGCTGGCCTACACGCTGCCGGAGTTCGGCGTCACGATGCCGTTCCGCCCCACCGATTTCACCCAGGTCAACCCGCACATCAACCGCGTGCTGGTGGACCGGGCGGTGCGCCTGCTCGATGCGCAGCGTTCCGAGCGCGTGATCGACTGGTTCTGCGGGCTCGGCAACTTCACCCTGCCACTGGCCACCCGCGCCGGCGAGGTGCTGGGCATCGAGGGCAGCGAGGCGCTGGTGGCGCGTTCGCGCGAGAACTACCAGCGCAACCAGGCCGGCCGCGCCGCGGGCGACGCGCTCGCACCTGCGCGCTTCGAGGCCCGCAACCTGTTCGAGATGACGCCGCAGCAGCTGGTGGCTGACGGCGTGGCCGATCGCTGGCTGGTGGATCCGCCGCGCGAGGGCGCCTTCGCGCTGGCCAAGGCGGTGGCGGACCTGCACCAGGACCCATCGCTGCGCCAGGGCTGGACGCCGCCGCGGCGCATCGTCTACGTCAGCTGCAATCCGGCGACGCTGGCCCGCGACGCCGGCCTGCTGGTGCACCAGGGCGGCTACACCTGCACCGCCGCCGGCGTGGTCAACATGTTTCCGCACACGGCGCACGTCGAGTCCATGGCGGTGTTCGACCTGCAATGAAAGACGGGGCCCGAAGGCCCCGTTCTGTTGGCAGGCGGTGCGGCTTCAGTCGTCGCCGGCCGTCATCCCCAGCAGCGCCAGCAGGCTCTGGAACACGTTGAACAGGTCCAGGTAGAGCGCCAGCGTGGCCGTGATGTAGTTGGTCTCGCCGCCGTCGACGATCTGCTTCAGGTCGTACAGCATGTACAGGCTGAAGATGCCGATGGCCAGCGTGCTGATCACCATCATGCCGACGCCGGAGCCGACGAACACGTTGATGATGGCGCCGACCATGAGCACCAGCGCGCCGACGAACAGCCAGCGGCCCATGCCGGAGAGGTCGCGCTTGATCACCGTGGACAGCGACGCCATCACGAAGAACACCGCCGCCGTGCCGCCGAAGGCCGTCATCACCAGGCCGGTGCCGTTCTTGAAGCCCAGGATCAGCGCGATCAGCCGCGACAGCATCAGGCCCATGAAGAAGGTGAATGCGAGCAGCACGCCGACGCCGGCGGCCGAATCCTTGGTCTTCTGGATCGCGAACATGAAGCCGAACGCGCCGCCCAGGAAGACGATCAGGCCCAGGCCGCCCGTGAGGCTGCGCGTGATGCCGGTGGCCACGCCCAGCCATGCGCCCAGCACCGTGGGGATCAGGCTCAGGGCCAGCAGCCAATACGTATTGCGCAGGACCTTGTTGCGCTGTTCCAGCGCGGACGCGGTGCCATACCCGTAGGACGGGATGGTCTGGATGGGGTCGTTCATAGCAGCACTCCTTGCCTCAACGGCCTTTAGATGAGCCCATTCTAGGCGGGTTCAATGGGCCCGCAGACGCTATGCTCTGCGCTTGCGAGATTCCATCTACCTGCCACACCAACCATGAAAACGAAAGCAGTCCTCGAACTGGCGGAAATCAAGTCCGTCGCCGCCGCCGCCGAAGCGGAGGCGCTGGCCAACCAGTGGGCGGTGACGATCGCCATCGTCGACGACGGCGGCCACCTGCTCTGGCTGCAGCGCCTGGACGGCGCGCCGCCGATCTCGGCCCAGATCGCGCCGGCCAAGGCGCAGACGGCCGCCCTGGGCCGGCGCGAGAGCCGCGTCTACGAGGAGGTGATCAACGGCGGGCGCTATTCGTTCCTCAGCGCGCCCGGCCTGCACGGCCTGCTGGAAGGCGGCGTGCCGATCCTGAAGGACGGCCAGTGCGTCGGCGCGGTGGGCGTCAGCGGCGTGAAGTCGAGCGAGGACGCCCAGATCGCCCGCGCCGGCATCGCGGCGCTGGGGCTGTAAACGCCTCACTTGGTGAGGATCAGCTTGCCCTGGCGGGTGGCCTGCAGGCGGTAGATCTCGCCGTTGTGCGCGATCTCCACCAGCCGCTGCCCGCGCAGCAGCTGCACGCTCGACAGGGGCGCCGGCCGCACCGGCGCGTCGGCCTGGGCCGGCGCAGGCGCGACCCCGCGAGGGAGGGAGGTGGCGGCGGGGTTCATGGCGTCTTCGGCTCCGTGACGAAGCCGATGCGGTGCAGCCCCGAGCGCTGCGCCGCCGCGAGCGCCTGCGCCACCTTCTCGTAGCGCGCCTCCTTGTCGCCGCGCAGGTGCAGCTCCGGCTGCGGCTCGCGCCCGGCGGCCTGCTGCAGGCGCGGGGCGAGCTCGCTTTCCGCGATCTCCTGCTCGTTCCAGTAGTAGCGGCCCTGCGCGTCGACGCTCAGGCGGATCGTCTCCGGCTTGGTGTCCTGCGGGGTGCTGCTGGCGCGCGGCAGGTCGATGTTCACGGCGTGTTTCATCACCGGCACGGTGATGATGAACACGATCAGCAGCACCAGCATGACGTCGACCAGCGGCGTCATGTTGATCTCGTTCATCACCTCGTCGGTGTCGTCCTGGGTGCCGAAGGCCATGGCCCTACGCTCCCTTCTTCATGGGGACGACCTTCGTCCCCTGGCCGGCCGTGACGCGCGCCCCCGTCACGAAATACGCGTGCAGGTCGTGGGCGAAGCGGTTCAGCTTGGTCAGCACGCCCTTGTTGCCGCGCACCAGGGCGTTGTAGCCCAGCACGGCGGGAATGGCGACCGCGAGCCCCAGGGCCGTCATCACCAGCGCCTCGCCGATCGGGCCGGCCACCTTGTCGATCGTCGCCTGGCCGGCGGCGCTGATCGACAGCAGCGCGTGGTAGATGCCCCAGACGGTGCCGAACAGGCCGACGAAGGGGGCGGTGGAGCCCACCGAAGCCAGCACCGCCAGGCCCGCCTGCAGGCGCACCGTGGATTCGTCGATGGAATTGCGCAGCGTGCGGGTCAGCCACTCGCTGGCATCGAGCGAATCGTGCAGCTGCGCCTGGGCGTGGTGGTGCGCCACCGCCTCGCGGCCTTCCAGCGCCAGGGTGCGGAAGGGATTGGCGGGATCGGTGCCCAGCTTGTTCAGGCCGTCGGCGAAATCGGCGGCATGCCAGAAGCTTTCGATCTGGCGCGCCTGGCGGGCGTAGCGCCGCAGGTCCAGCGCCTTGGCGATGATCACCATCCAGGAAGCGAGCGACATCGCCAGCAGCAGGAGCGCCACGGCGCGGGTCACGAGGTCGCCCTGGCTCCAGAGATGGACGAGGCCGAAGTCGGTGTTCATGTTGTTTCTTCTCCGTCGTTGTTCGTCAGTCGCCCCAGCGGATCGGGACGTTCACCCACATGTCTTCCGGCACGCCGCCGCGCTTGCCGGGCACGTACTTCCAGTTCAGGGCCGCCTGGAGCGAGGCCTGGTCGAGGCGGGCGTAGCCGCTGCTCTGCTTGACCTGGCCGTTCTTGGCGCGGCCATCGGCGCCGATCAGCACCCGCACCACCACGAGCCCGCGCTCGCCGAGCCGCTGGCTCATGCGCGGCCACTCGGGCGGCGGGTTCTGCAGGTAGTCGGCGTCGCTGATCGGCAGTTCGACCTTCGCCGGCGCGGGCGGCGCCAG
>NZ_DASSVG010000667.1:0-12114 GCF_035706265.1 Ramlibacter sp.
AGGGCGCCGTCGGCGTCGTAGTAGAAGAGCGTGCGCTTGCCCGCGGCGTCGGTGGTGGAAGTGCGCCGGCCCGCCGCATCGTAGGTGTGGCGCAGCCCGTACTGGGCCCAGATGGCGTCCACCTCGGCCTGCGTCTGGCCGACCACCAGCAGCGAGGCGCCCTGCGCCGAGAGCTCGGCGATGCGGCGGCCCTGCAGGTCGTACTTCGCCAGCAGCGAACGCGTCTCCTCCGGCAGCACGGCCGTCTTGAGGGTGGACACGAGATTGCCCGCTTGGTCGTAGCTGTAGGCGGTGCGCAGTCCCTCCGGGCTCGTCTCCTGGGCGAGCCGGCCCAGGGCGTCGTAGCTGCGGGAAGTCGTCCTGTCCTGCGGGTTCGATGCCGGGCGGATCGCCGCCGGTGTGCTTGAGGCACTGACCGCCGCTGCAACCCGGTTGGCGTAGCGCACCGTCAAGGTGACATTGCCATTGTTGTCGTGGACGAACTCGGTGAGATAGCCCTCCGCGTCCACCGTAGCGATGCGCCGCCCCTTCCCGTCATAGAGGTGGACGGTGCGTGCGTCACCGGCGGCAGCCAGGGGCATCAGTTGCGCCAGCGCTCCGCCGGCGCGCAAGGTGGCATCGGTGGCCGTGGCATAGCGGACCGACTCGGCGAGTTGCCCCGCGGCGGTGTACTTGAACGCGGTGAGATAGCCCTCCCCGTCCAGCGTGGCGAGCAGCAGGCCGTCGGCATCGTGGAAGTTGCGGGTGATGCGGTCCTCGGGCGAGGCGGCCGGCGCGGCGATCGAGCCCGGTGCGGCGGCCGCCAGCGGGTTGGCATAGCGCACCACCGCCACCAGCCTGGAGGCGCCGTCGTAGCGGTTCTCCGTGACCGCCACCGTGTTTCCCGTCCCGTAGGTCTGCGCGCTGCGCAACAGGCGGCCCGCGGCGTCGTAGGAGCGCCACTCGCGCCGGTCCGCGGCGGAGGCGGCAGGGCGCACCGTGGCGGCGCGGACGCTCTCCACGGGAAGGCCGGCCGCGTCGACCAGCAGCGCGGTGTCGACAGCGGTGGCATACATGACGACGGAAGTGATGCGGCCACTGCCGTCGTACACGTACTCCGTCATCGTGCCGTTGCCGTCGACCTCCGCCTCCTTGCGGCCCGCCGGGTCGTACAGGATCCAGTTGCGCACGCCCGTCGGATCCTGCGTCATGCGCAGGCGGTCGCTCGTGTCGTGGAAGTAGCGGGTGACGCCCAGCGAGGCTCCCGCGGGATTGCTCTCGGCCACCGAAACGAGACGGCCCGCCTTGTCGTAGGCGGACGTGCGCACCAGACCGTTGGCGAGCGTGAGCACCGTCTTGCCCGCCGCGTCCTGGTATTGCGTGAGCGTGACGGCGCCCAGCGCATCGACGCTCGAGAGCACGCGGCCCAGGCCGTCGTAGACGTAGCTGGTGGCGCCCCCGGTGGCGGACACCGTTTTCAGCAGCCGGCCCGCCTGGTCGTAGACGAAGGTCTGGACGGACTGCGTGCCGTTGGCCACGCCTGCGCCCGTGGCGCTCACGCTGGCATAGCTGGTGCGGGTCTGCAGCTGCCCGCGCCCGTCGTAGCTCATTTCGGTGCGCTGGGTGGCGGCGGGATTCTGCAGGCCGGCCCAGGCGGCCATGTCCGCCTCCGTGGGCGCCTCCGACGCCGCCAGTGCCGCAATGGAATGGAAGCCCGCCGTGTACGTGATGGTGGCGACGCGCTGGCCGAAACCGTCGTAGCGGTGTTCGGTGACGCGCCCCTCGGCGCTCAGCTCGAAGCGCAGCAGATTGCGCCCGCCCGCGTCGTACACCTTGCGGGTGGTGAGCGGCTCCGTGGGCTGCGCGATGCCCGCGCCGTCGGGATCGGGAACCAGGTAGACGCTTTCCGTCAGCAGCTGGTTGCTGGCATCGAAGGTGCGCGTGACGGTGTTGCCGGTTGCGTCGCGCTGCAGCACCTGGTTGCCGTTGGCGTCGTACCCGAAGCTGACCGTGCGCCCCTGGCCGTCCGTCACGGAAATCACGTCGCCCTTGGCGTTGTAGGCGAACCGCTGCGTGGGAGTGGTCCCGCCCGGGGCCGGGGCGGTGATCTTCGTCAGGCGCCCGGACGCATCGACGTCGTAGCGGGTGACCAGGCCCTGGGCATCCGTGACGGTGGTGAACCCCAGGGCATAGGTGAAGGTGGTTGTGCGGTTCAGCCCATCGCGCACCGTCGCCACCTTGAAGTTGCCGTCGCCCGCATCGACATAGGTGAAGGCGAGGCTGCTGCCATCCGTCTGCGTGATGGTCGCGATGCGGTTGCTGGTGCCTTCGTAGGCGTAGGTGGTCTTGTAGACCTTGCCGTCGGCGATGCTGCCGTCCTCCGGCGAGAGATCGACCGTGACGCTCGCCAAGCGGTTCGCCACGTCGTAGCCGTAGCGCACGCGGGTGGTGGTGACCGTGCCGGCGACGGTGCGCACCTGCGAGAGGTTGTTGCCGCTGTAGTCGTAGAAGGTGGTTTCGCCACTTGCGGTGGTGACGGAGGCCAGAAAGCCGTTGGCGCCATAGGCGTAGGCGAGCGTGTTGCCGCTCGCGTCCGTGCAGGACAGGAGCCTGCGCGCGCCGCTGCCTTCGAAGCGCTGCGTCACGCCGGTGCTGCCGTCGCGCCATTCGAATTGCGCATCGGCCGCCACGTACGCGATGGTGTCGTAGGCGCCCCCGCCTTCGGTGGTGACGTACAGGCCGCGCGCCGCCTCGAAGGTGTAGACGGCCGTGCTGCCATCCCGGTCGATGCGGCTGATGCTGCTGCCGGCCGCATTGAGCACCCCCGCCAGCTGCAGCGAGACGACGCCGCTGGCCCAGTTGTCGCCGTTGTCGTCGTTGAACTGGCCCGCGCTGTTGTAGGTGCGCAGGACGGCGGCGTCCTCCCCGCGGGAGACCAGGAGCTCGTCCCGGCTCTGCAGCACCAGCATGCCGGTGGCAACGTTGACGTGCACACCCTGGCCGTTGCGCCCCTCGGTGGCGTTGCCGGCCACGCCGGCCTGGCCGAGCACTTCCCGCGAGGACAGTTCCAGGCCTGGCCTGATGCCGCTGACGATCGCTACCATGCTGCTGCTCTTTCCGTGCTGGGGGATGACTGCGGCATTCCGGATGGACGCCTCGGCCAGTACATCCGCAGCAAGGTCAGCGCCGTTTAGAGCGCGGGGTGGGTACTAAACACCTTGGGATCGCGACGGATATAGGGGAGGAGCGGGCCCGCGCAGGGCGGGCGGGGGCCGGCGTGGGGCGCCAGCAGCCGGTCGCGATCCCGCTGCACCGCGAGGCACCCCGAGGCGCCGCGGGCTCTCGCGGGCCTGCCTCGCCGATCTCAGTTGCGTTGGGGGCCGTTGCGGCCGTTCCGGTCCCGCGCCCGGGTGTGGCGCAGCACCGCCTCGCCGAGCGGGCCGCCGAAGAAGCCACCGCGGTCCAGCAGCCGCCGCGCCAGCCGCTCGATGGCAGCGCGGTCGCCGGCTTCGCCCGCCAGCAGGGCGCGCGCATAGCGGCCCGTCACGTTCGCCGGGTCCAGGCGGTCCGCGAGTTCCAGGTGATGGTGTGCTTCGTCGCGCTGGCCCGAGAGCGCCAGCACGAGCCCGAGCGCCCCGTGCGTCTCGGCGAAGTTGCGGTCGATCGCCAGGGCCGCGCGGAAGGCGGCGAGCGCATCCGGGCGGGCGCCTTGCAGCAACCGTGCCCAGCCCAGGGCGTGCCAGGTTCCGACGTGATCGGGCATGCGGCGCACGGCCTCTTCCAGTTGCGATTGCGCGAGCGGCAGGTCACCCGCCTGCAGGCTGGCCATGCCCAGCGCAGACCAGGTGCGGCCGTCCTCGGGGTTGCAGCGCAGCGCCTGCTGCAGCAACTCCGTCGCGCGGCCCGCGTCACCACCGGCCAGCGCCACGGAGCCGCGCGCCACCAGCGCTTCCACCTGCTGCGCATCCACGGCGAGCGCAGCGTCGGCCCATTCGCGGGCGGCGTCGAACTCCTCCTGGTCCAGCGCGATCAGGCTGGCGGCTCCCAGGGCGTGCGGCTGCAGCGTGCCGGCAGCGAGCTGCGCCCTCGCCCACGCAACCGCTTCGTCGAGCTGCTGCAGGCGGTGCATGGCACGCAGCCAGAGGACCTGCAAGGCCTCCAGCGGCTCCGGCCCGCCTGCGCGCGCCACATCGAGCCAGGGCTGCACGCCGGCGCGGCAGGCCTCGAAGTCGCCTTGCAGCAGCCGCACATAGGCGAGGTCGTGGGCCAGCACGGGCCCCTCGCCGACCATCGCCTGCAGGCGCTCCAGCAAGCCGGCAGCCGCCACGAGCTCGCGCCGGGCGATCGCCAGCCGCGCACGGCGGAACAGCCACTGGGCCGGATCGAGCGCCAGCCGCTCGGCCGAAGCGATGAGACGCTGCGCTTCTTCATGCGCGCCGCAGGCGATCGCCGCGTCGCAGGCCTCTGCGAGCAGGGCCGCATTGGAGGGATCCTGCTCCAGGTAGGCCCGCAGGCGCTGCAGGCGGCCAGCGGCGGGCGAAGCGGCGGCGACGGTCATCCCCGCCAGCATAGCGGCCCCGGCCGCGAAGCCAGGGACACCAAGTCCTGCGATCGAAGGATCAGCCCCGCTGCCGCGTGCGACGTTCGCGCGCGGCGAGCGCCAGCTCGCGCAGCACCTCCTCCGTCGCCTCCCACCCGAGGCAGCCGTCCGTGATCGACACCCCCGGCGCCAGCGCGACGCCGGTCTTCAGATCCTGCCGTCCCTCATGCAAATGGCTCTCGATCATCACGCCCATGATCCGCTGCTCGCCGGCCTGCAGCTGCCGCGCGACCTCGCGCGCCACCCAGGGCTGGCGCCGCCAGTCCTTGGCCGAATTCGCGTGCGAGCAATCCACCATCACCCGCTCCGTCGTGCCCGCCTTGCGCAGGATCGCGCAGGCCGCATCGATGTCCTGCGGCTCGTAGTTGGGCCCGCGCGAGCCGCCGCGCAGGATGATGTGGCAGTCCTCGTTGCCCTCGGTCTCGAACACCGCGCCCACGCCCATCTTCGTCATGCCCAGGAAGGCATGCGGCGCGCGGCAGGCGATGCAGGCGTCGGCAGCCATCTGCACGCTGCCGTCGGTGCCGTTCTTGAAGCCCACCGTGCAGCTCAGGCCCGAGGCCAGCTGGCGGTGGCTGGGGCTTTCCGTGGTGCGCGCGCCGATCGCGCCCCAGGAGATCAGGTCCGAGATGTATTGCGGGCTCAGCAGGTCGAGGAACTCGGTGCCGGCCGGCAGCCCGAGCTGCGCGATCTCCAGCAGCAGCCCGCGCGCGAGCCGCAGGCCCTCGTTGATGCGGAAGCTGCCGTCCAGGCGCGGGTCGTTGATGTAGCCCTTCCAGCCCACGGTGGTGCGCGGCTTCTCGAAGTACACGCGCATCACCAGCAGCAGGTGCTGCTCCAGCTCGCCGGCCAGCGCCTGCAGCCGGCGCGCGTACTCCATCGCCTGCGCATGGTCGTGGATCGAGCAAGGGCCCACCACGCACAGCAGGCGCGCATCGCGGCCATGCACCACGTCGGCCACCTGGCGGCGGCTGCGCTCCACGAAGGCCAGCACGGCATCGTCCACCGGCAGTTCGTACTGCAGCAGCGCGGGCGAGATCAGGGGGCGCACGTCGCGGATGCGCACGTCGTCCAGCCGCGTGGCCTGCGGCATCTCCTCGGCCCCTTCCGGCCGGGCGGCAATTTCCTTCATCGAGGCTCTCCTGTGGCCATCCACTATATTGCTTGACCATGTCAGCTTCCGTTGGAAACGCCTCCCACGCGGAGATCGCCTGGGGCGAACGCCAGGTCCGCATCGAATACCAGTGGGTCGGCAGCGCCGCGCCGGGCGCACCTCTGCTCGTCTTCCTGCACGAAGGGCTGGGCTCGGTGGCGATGTGGCGCGAATTCCCCGCGCGCCTGTGCCAGGCCGCCGGCGCGCGCGGCCTCGTGTACTCGCGCCCCGGCTACGGCCGCTCCACGCCGCGCGGCGCGCAAGAGCGCTGGACGCCGCACTTCATGCACCGGCAGGCCGAGGAGGTGCTGCCCGCGCTGCTGCGCGCGCTCGCCATCGATCCCACGCGCGATCCTCTCTGGCTCTTCGGTCACAGCGACGGCGGCTCGATCGCCCTGCTGTACGCGGCGGCCTTCCCGCAGGCGCTGCGCGGCGCGATCGTGCTGGCCCCGCACATCTTCGTGGAAGACGTGTCGGTGGCCAGCATCCAGCAGGCCCGCGAGGCCTATCTGCGCACGGATCTCAAGCAGCGCCTGGGCCGCTACCACGAGGATGCGGATTCGGCCTTCTGGGGCTGGAACGACATCTGGCTCGACCCGGCCTTCCGCGGCTGGAACATCGAGCGCGAAATCGCGGCCATCCGCTGCCCGCTGCTGGCCGTGCAGGGCGTGGACGACGAGTACGGCACGCTGGAGCAGGTCCGCGGCATCGCTCGCGCCGTGCCGCAGACGCAGTTGCTGGAGCTGCCGGAGTGCGGCCACTCGCCGCACAAGGACCAGCCGCGGGCCGTGATCGAGGCGGCGGCGCGCTTCCTGCGCGAGGCGGCTGGATTCCCGGCTGCGCGGGAATGACGGGGGTGGCGGTTTCCGATAGCGGCCTGCGCGCGGCCGTCCTCCTGCTGTCGATCGCCAGCTTCTTCAGCGGCGCGGCCCTGCGCATCTGCGATGGCTTGCTGCCGCGGCTGGCGGCGGACTTCTCCGTCACGGCCGGGACCGCCGGCGAGGTGATCCTCGCCTTCGCCATGGCCTACGGCTTCTCCCAGCTCGCCTACGGCCAGCTCGGCGACCGCTACGGCAAGGCGCGCGTGGTGTGCATCGCCCTCTTCGCGTCCGCGGCCGGCGCCTTCGCGTGCCTCTTCGCGCCGAGCCTCGACGCGCTGGTGCGGCTGCGCGTCCTGTGGGGGGCGGTGGCCGGCGGCGTGATCCCGATGTCGATGGCCTGGATCGGCGACAACGTGCCGTGGGAACAGCGCCAGGCCACGCTCGCCCGCCTGCTGCTCGGCACGCTCTCGGGCATGACGGCCGGCCAGCTCGCGGGCGGCCTGTTCGCCGATTCGGCCTGGGGCTGGCGCGGCGCCTTCGGGGCCCTGTGCATCGGCTATCTCGTGGTGGCCACGCTGCTGCTCGCGCGCCTGCACAGCATCCCTTCGCATCCGGCCTCGCACGCCCCGGCCGCCAACTTTCTGGCGCCCATGCGAGAGATCCTGCGCATGCCCTGGCCGCGCGTGGTGCTGCTCGCCGTGCTGGCCGAAGGTGTGTTCCTGCTCGGCCCGCTCGCCTACCTGCCGGCGTACCTGCACCAGCGCTTCGGGCTCGCGCTCTCGGTGGCCTCCGGCTACGTGGCGCTGTACGCAATCGGCGGCGTGCTGTACGCGAGGGTGGCGCAGCACATCGTGCGCCGCTTCGGCGAGCGCAGGATGGTGGGGTGGGGCGGCTTGGTCGTCGGCCTGGGCTTCCTGGCCTGGTACCTGATCCCCTATGGCTGGATCGCCGCACCGGTGGCACTGCTGGTGGGCTTCGGCACCTACCTGTACCACAACACGTTGCAGACGCACGGCACGCAGATGGCGCCGGCGCGGCGCGGCACGGGCATGTCGCTGTTCGCCTTCGCGTTCTTCAGCGGCCAGGCGATCGGCGTCGCGCTGGCGGGCCGGGCCTTCGACCGCTTCGGCGCCGCACCGGTGCTGCTGGTGCCGGCGCTCGCACTGCCCCTGGCAGGATGGGCTTTCGCGCGGGCGCTGAAGCACCGTGCCGCCGCCTGAAGTAGGCTTGCGTCCCCCGTTCCACCGCAGGAGGCAAAGGCGATGCAGGCAGCGTTCTACACCAGGCAGGGTCCGGCGGCCGAAGTGCTGCAGGTCGGCGAACAACCCACCCCGCAGCCGGGGCCCGGCGAGGTGCGCGTGCGGCTGCACACCTCGGGCGTCAACCCGTCCGACTACAAGGTGCGCCGGGGCGGCTTCGGCCGCGCGCTGGGCTATCCGCTCGTGATCCCGCACAGCGACGGCGCCGGCGTGATCGACGCCGTGGGCGAAGGCGTGCCGGCCGCGCGCATCGGCGAGCGGGTCTGGCTGTGGAACGCTCAATGGATGCGGCCCTTCGGCACGGCGGCGCAGGCCATCGCGCTGCCGGCGGCGCAGGCGGTGCCCCTGCCGGATTCCGTCGGTGACGCCGAAGCCGCCTGCCTCGGCATCCCCGCGATCACCGGGCTGCATGCCGTGCGGCTCGCGCAGGTGCAGCCGGGCATGAACGTGCTGGTCTCGGGCGGCGCCGGCTCGGTGGGGCACTACGCGATCCAGTTCGCGCGGCTGCGCGGCGCCACGGTGCTCACCACCGTCAGCAGCGAGGAGAAGGCCGCCCACGCGCGCCGCGCCGGCGCCGCGCACACCATCCTCTACCGCGACGAGGACGTGGGCGCGCGCGTGCAGCAGCTCACGCAGGGACGCGGCGTCGACGCCGTGATCGAGATGGACTTCACCGCCAACGCGCGGCTCTATCCGGCCTGCGTGCGGCCCGGCGCCACCATCGCCGTGTACGGCATGGGGCAGATGGAGGCCAACCTGCCCACCTTCTGGTTCATGCGCAACCGCATCACCCTGAAGTTCGCCTACGTGTACGAGCTGGAACCCGCCGAGCGCGAGGCCTGCCTGCGCGAACTGGGCGCGCTGCTGCGCGAAGGCGCGCTGCAGCACGCCGTGGCGCTGCGCCTGCCGTTGTCGGAGATCGTGCGCGCCCACGAGATCGTGGAGCAAGGCGGCGCGATGGGCAACGTGGTTCTCGACATTCCCCAAGGAGACGACTGAGATGGATCTGCAACTTCGCGGCCGGCACGTGCTGGTCACCGGCGGCAGCCGCGGCATCGGCCTGGCCTGCGCGCGCGACTTCCTGGCCGAGGGCTGCAAGGTGAGCCTGGTGGGCCGCAACCCGGAGCACATGCAAAGGGCACTGGCCGAACTGCGCCCGCTCGGCGAGGTGCACGGCCAATGCGCCGACCTGGCCGACCCGGCCGCGGCGCTGAAGGCGGTGGACGCGGCCGAAGCGGCCCTCGGTCCCATCGACGTGCTGGTGAATTCGGCCGGCGCCGCCCGCCGCACGCCGCACGACGAGCTGCAGCCGCAGGCCTGGCACGATGCGATGCAGGCCAAGTTCTTCACCTACATCCACGTGCTGGACCCGGTGGTCAAGCGCATGGGCGCGCGCGGCGCCGGCACCGTGGTCAACGTGATCGGCATGGGCGGCAAGGTCGCGACCACCACGCACCTGGCAGGCGGCGCGGCCAACGCGGCGCTGATGCTGGCCACCGCCGGCCTGGCGGCGGCGTGGGGGCCGCGCGGCGTGCGCATCAATGCGGTGAACCCGACGCTCACGCTGACGGAGCGGCTGGCCGAAGGCTTCGCGGTCGACGCGCGCCTGCGCAGCACCAGCCAGGAGGAGGTGCAGCGCCAGGCGGAGAAGAAGATGCCGCTGGGGCGGATCGCCCGGCCCGAGGAGGTGGCGGCGGCGGTGCTGTTCCTCGCCTCGCCGCGCGCCTCCTACATCTCGGGCGCGATCCTGTCGATGGATGGCGCGGCGACGCCGATGGTCGTCTAGGCGACTACACCGTCACCGGCCGGCCCGCGATCAGTCGGTCGAGCGTGGCCACCAGGGCCTCCGGGTCGACCGGGGCGACCAGGTACTCGTCTGCGCCGGCCTCCTTGCCGGTGCGCTGTTCGTCGGGGGTCACGTAGATGGCGGAGACGTGCACCACCGGCAGCGAGGCGGTGGGGGCGCGCTGCCGCAGCAGGCGGCAGACTTCGAAGCCGAGCAGGTCGGGCAGGTGAACGTCCAGCACCACGGCAGACACGAATTCGACCAGTTCCAGCGCTTCGGCACCGGCCGAGGCTTCCACGGTATTGAATCCGGCGGCCCGCAATGCCCGGGCGCTCGCATAGCGTGACGCGGGGTTGTCATCCACCACGAGGACGCTGTGGTGCGATCGATCGATCATGGGCGGGTAGGGCTGAATGGAAGAGAGGAGTGTATGCGCGGCGGCACCGGATGCACAGGCCCGGCTTTTAGGGGTGTCGCGTACGTGCCCAGCTCGGCCGCAGGCCGCCTGAATGGTGTTTGTCCTACTCCGGGCGGCATGCCCGCCTACCAGAATGGGCCGGAGCCCGGGAGTCGCCCCGGCTCGCGCAGCCCATCCCTTGAAAGGACCCACTCCGATGAAAGTCGACATCTACCGGCGCGAGGAAGCGCATCAGATGTTCAGCTATCTGATCGTGCCGCAGGGACAGGACATTCCGCCGGAAGCGGACAACGTCGACTGGCACGTGCGCCAGCTCGCCGTGGACGTGGACGACACGCAGGAGCACCTGCACCCCTACGAGATCGACAATCCCCGCGCCCAGATCGCCGAAAAGGGCTACGCCATCACCAGCATCTACCACCAGGTCCCGGCCCAGGCCGCACCCTGACGGCGAGCGGAACCGTCAAGGATTCCAGCCGCCGCCCAGCGAGCGATACAGCTGCACCTGGTTCTGCAGGCTCGCCAGCCGGGCCTGCACCAGGGCCTGTTGCGCCGCGAACAGCGAGCGCTGGGCGTCCAGCAGGTCCAGGTAGCTCGCCACCCCGTTCTCGTAGCGCAGCCGCGCCAGCCGGTAGCGCACCGTCTCCGCCTCCACCACGGCCGCCTGGGCGCGCACCTGCTCGCCGAAGGTCGCGCGGCCCGCGAGGGCATCGGCCACCTCGCGGAAGGCCTGCTGGATCGCGCGCTCGTACTGCGCCACGGCGATGTCGCGCGACACTTCGGTGGCAGCAAGGTTGGCGCGGTTGCGGCCGGCGTCGAAGATCGTCTGCACCAGGGTCGGCGCCACCGTGAAGCCCCAGGCGCCGCCCTTGAACAGGCCGGCCAGGTCCGAGCTCGCCGTCCCGATGCCGGCCGTGAGCGTGATGCGCGGGAAGAACGCGGCACGGGCCGCGCCGATGTTGGCGTTGGCGGCCAGCAGCTGCTGCTCCGCCTGGCGCACGTCGGGGCGGCGCACCAGCACGTCGGAGGGCAGGCCCGCCGGCACGTCGGCCAGCAGCACCTTGCCGGTCGTGAGGCCCACCTCGTACTGCGGCGACACCGGCTCGCCGACCAGCAGCGCCAGCGTGTCGAGGTCGGTGGCGCGCTGCCGCTGCAACTGCGCGAGCGTCGCCCGTGCCGTCTCGTAGAGCGACTGCGCGAGGCGGAAATCGAGCTCGGACGAGGCGCCGTTCTCGAAGCGCAGGCGCGTCAGCCGCAGCGACTCCTCGCGCGTCTGAAGCGTCTGGCGCGTGAGCTCCAGCAGTTCCTCGTCGGCGGCGAGCGCCAGCCAGGTGCTCGCCACGCTCGCCACCAGCGTCGTCTGCGCCGCGTTGCGGCCCTCCTCGGTGGCGAAGTACTGCGCCAGCGCCGCCTCGCTCAGGCTCGCGATGCGGCCGAACAGGTCGATCTCCCAGGCGCTGAAGGCGATGTTGGCCTGCAGCGTGGTCACCTGTTGGCCGTTGACGGGGCTCGGCGCGCGCGAGGCGCTCGCGGTGCCGGCCACCGTGGGCAGCCGGTCGGCGTTGCGGATGTCGTACTGGGCGCGGGCCTGCGCGATGTTCAGCACCGCCACCCGCAGGTCGCGGTTGTTGCGCAGCGCGGTGGCGATCAGCGTGCGCAGGCGCTCGTCGGTGAAGAACTGCTGCCACGGCAGCGAAGCGGCGGGCGTGCCCTCTTGCGCCGCCGGATAGGGGAACGCATCGGGCACGGGCAGCGCGGGCCGCTCGTACTTCGGGATCAGCGAGGTGCAGCCGGCCAGCACGAGCGCGGCCGCCAGCGCGCCCAGCGTCTTGAAGGAACCACTCATATCTGGTCTCCCGCGGTGGCGCCGGCCGGCACGTCGTGCTGGAGCTCGTGCCGGTACAGCTTGTTCTGGCGCTCGCTGCCCCGGAAGAAGCCGCGCACCACCACGAAGAAGATGGGAACGAAGAAGATCGCCAGGCCGGTGCCGGTGAGCATGCCGCCCAGCACCCCGGTGCCGATGGCGCGCTGGCTCGCCGAGCCGGCGCCGCTGGCGATGGCCAGCGGCAGCACGCCGAGGCCGAAGGCCATGGAGGTC
>NZ_DASSVG010000668.1:0-3396 GCF_035706265.1 Ramlibacter sp.
AGCGCGCGGGCGAGTCGCTGCAAGGCACGGGCCAGCGACGCCGGCCTGCGCGTCACGCGCGAGGTGATCCAGCTGCACGGGGCGATCGGCTTCACCGACGAATACGACGCAGGGCTGTATCTCAAGCGGGCCCTGGTCCTCGCGGCGTGGCTCGGCAACGCTTCGGCCCACCGACGCCGCTTCGCCTCCCTGCAACAGGGCGTCGTTACGGTATAGTAGTTCCACGGTCCGAAACGCGGACCGGGAGTTCACCATGATTCGCGCAGTCGGCCGCGCCCTGGCCATCTTCGACGCCTACGACAACGAGCATCTCAGCCTCTCCCTGCAGGAGATCGCGGAGCGCATCCGCATGCCCAAGACGACGGCGTTCCGCCTCGTCAACACGCTGGAGCGCTCGGGCTTCCTGATCCGCATGGACAACCAGCAGTACTGCCTGTCGCTCAAGCTGGCGCGCCTGGGCGGCCTGGTGCGCAGCACGCTGGGCATCCGCGAGATCGCGCGGCCCGTCATGCTGCAGGTCAACGAGCAGACCTCGGAGACGGTGCAACTCAACGCCATCGTCGGGACCGACCGGATGGTGCTGGAGGTGGTCGACACGCCGTCTCCGCTGATGTCCATGGCGCGTCCGGGCCAGCAGACCAAGCTGTACCTGGGCGCCGCGAGCCGCATCATGATGGCCTACATGGCTCCCGAGGAACTGGAGCGCGTCCTGAAGGCCAACGTGGACACGCCCGACTTCGACCGGGCGGCCTTCGACCGCGAGGTGGCGCGCTACCGGCGCCAGGGCTACGCGATCAGCCGCGGCCAGCGCGTGCCGGGCCTCACCGCGATCGCGGTTCCGATCTTCGACATGCAGGGGGCCGTGCGCCATTCGCTGGCGCTCACCGGCCCGAGCGTGCGCATCGACCCGCGCGACCAGGAACTGGCCGACATCATGGTCGCGGCCGGTCGCGACATCTCGAACCGGCTGGGGGCCAGCCCCGAGCACTCGGCGGACCTGAAGCTGCTGATGGCCGACACCACGGGCGAGAAGCCGCAGGCGCCGAAGAAGAAGGCGGCGGCGAAGAAGGCACCGGCCAAGACGCGCAAGGCGGCGAAGGCGGCAGCCGCGGGCTGATCTGCGGCTGCTTGAGGGAGCAAAGCGCCGAGCCCGGCGCTTCGCTCACCACGCCACTCAGCCCAGGTCCCTGAACCCCTTGCCTTCCTCGGCCAGCTTCTTCAGCAGCGGGGCCGGCTTCCAGAACTCTCCCTGCTGTTCGTGGAATTCGCGGATGCGCTCGTACACCTTCTTCAGGCCCACGGTCTCGGCGTAGAACATAGGCCCGCCGCGCCAGGCCGGGAAGCCGTAGCCGTTCACGTAGATGAGGTCGATGTCGGAGGCGCGCTGGGCGATGCCCTCCTGCAGCACCTTGGCGCCCTCGTTCACGAGCGCGTAGATGCAGCGCTCGACGATCTCTTCGTCGCCGATGGGGCGGCGCTGGATGCCCGCCTCGAGCGCGCACTCCTCGATGATCTGGCTGACCAGGGGATCCGGGATCGGCGTGCGGCTGCCCGCCTCGTAGCGGTAGAAGCCGGCGCCGGTCTTCTGGCCGAAGCGGCCCAGCTCGCACAGCCGGTCGGCCACCTTCGAGTAGCGCAGGTGGGCCGGCCGGGTGGCGGCCGCGCGCTTGCGGCTGGCCCAGCTGATGTCGAGACCCGCCAGGTCCGACATGGCGAAGCGGCCCATGGCCAGGCCGAATTTCTTCAGCGCGCCGTCCACCTGCTCCGGCGTGGCGCCTTCCTCCAGCAGGAACTCGGCCTCGCGCGCGTATTGCGCCACCATGCGATTGCCGACGAAGCCGTCGCACACGCCCACCAGCACCGGCAGCTTGCCGATCCTGCGCGACACCGCCATCGAGGTGGCGATCACCTCCGGCCCGGTGGCCTTGCCGCGCACCACCTCCACCAGCCGCATCACGTTGGCCGGGCTGAAGAAGTGCAGGCCGATGACGGAGGAGGGCCGAGCCGTGCTGGCGGCGATCTCGTTCACATCCAGGCGCGAGGTGTTGGTGGCCAGGATGGCGCCGGTCTTGCAGGTGGCGTCGAGCTTGCGGAACAGCTCCTTCTTGATGTCCATGTCCTCGAAGACCGCCTCGATCACGAGGTCGGCGTCCGCTACCCGGGCGAAGTCCAGCGTCGGCTCGATGCGGGCGATGCGGGCGTCGGCCTCGGCCTGGGCGAGCTTGCCCTTGGCGACCGTGCCCGCGTAGTTC
Organism: Ramlibacter sp.; assembly: GCF_035706265.1. Lineage (GTDB taxonomy): Bacteria > Pseudomonadota > Gammaproteobacteria > Burkholderiales > Burkholderiaceae_C > Ramlibacter. Next base: position 2,253 of record NZ_DASSVG010000668.1, read on the forward strand.
TTGCGGATGGTGGCCAGGCCGCGGTCCAGCGCCTCCTGCTTGGTCTCGAGCAGGCTCACCGGGATGCCGGCGCTGGCGAAGCTCATGGCGATGCCGCTGCCCATGGTGCCGGCGCCGATCACGGCAACCCGGCGTACCTCGCCCACGGGCGTGTCGGCAGGAAGGCCCGCGATCTTGGCCGCGGCCCGTTCGGCCAGGAACAGGTGGCGCAGGGCCTTGGACTCCGTGCCGTTGACCAGCACGTCGAAGCGTTCGCGCTCGAACTTCATCCCCTCGTCGAAGGGCCTGGTCACGGCGGCCTCGATGCAGGCCACGCACTCCAGCGGCGCTGGCAGGCCGCGCTTGGCCGCGGCGATCTTCGTACGCTGGGCCTCGAACCACCCCGGCTCTGCGGGCGGCGGTGCCTGTCGGCGCGAGGCCACCGGGTGCTCGCCGCGCTGGGCGACGCGGACCGCGAACTCGAGCGCCGCCGGCAGCAGGTCGCCGGCCGCGACCTCATCGACCAGGCCCATCTTCAGGGCCTCGTCGGCATCGACGGGATTGCCTTCCACGATCATGCGCAGGGCCGCCTCCACCCCCACGAGGCGTGGCAGGCGCTGGGTGCCGCCACCGCCGGGCAAGAGGCCCAGCTTCACTTCCGGCAGTCCCAGCTTCGCGCCGCGCTGCGCAATGCGGTAGTGGCAACCCATGGCGAACTCGAGGCCCAGGCCCAGTGCGCTGCCGTGGATCGCGGCGATCACCGGCTTGGCCGACTCCTCGATGCGCTTGACGATGGTGCGCGAGCTGGGCTCGGCACGCGAAGCCGGCGTGTTGAAGGCCTTGACGTCGGCGCCGCCGCAGAACAGCTTGCCGGCGCCGATGATGACGATGGCCTGCACCGAGGGATCGGCCCAGGCGGCATCGAGGTGGGCCGCCAGCTCCTGGCGCACCGCGTGGCCCATGGCGTTCACGGGCGGGTTGTTCAGCGTGATGACGGCCGTGCCGCCGCGGACGGAGTAGTTGTCGCTTGCCATGGGGAGCCAGTCTAGGCTTCGGAATTGATTCCGTCAAGCGAAACTCGTATCATGGCTCGGATCTTCCCGCCCTTCGCCAGAGAGATTTCCATGAGCAGCACCGACATCGAGCAGCGTGGCGCCGTCGCCCT
>NZ_DASSVG010000669.1:0-10204 GCF_035706265.1 Ramlibacter sp.
CGAGCGGCCGCCCTATACTGCCGCCCAACCATGCTCGCCCCCCTGATCGACCGGCTTTGCCGCGTGCTGTCTGCCGTGATGGTGCTGTTCCTCGCCCTCATGGTGGTGATGGTGTTCGGCAACGTGGTGCTGCGCTACGGCTTCAACAGCGGGATCACCGTCTCGGAGGAGCTGTCCCGCTGGCTGTTCGTCTGGATGACGTTCCTCGGCGCGCTGGTGGCCCTGCGCTCGCACCACCACCTGGGCACCGACACCCTGGTCGCGCGCCTGCCGGTGCGCGGCCGCAAGATCTGCCTCGGGTTCACGCACCTGCTGATGCTCGCCCTGTGCGGGCTCATGTTCAGCGGCTCGCTGCAGCAGACGAAGATCAACATGGGTTCCACCAGCGCCGTGATGGAAGTGTCCATGGCCTGGTTCTACGGCGCCGGCGTGTTCTTCTCGGTCTTCGCCTTCCTCTTCATCCTGGAGGACTTCTGGCGCCTGGTGAGCGGGCGCCTGCGCGAGAACGAGCTGGTGGGCGTGGTGGAGTCCGACGACCGGCCCGCCGGCGAGGCGACCGCCGGCCGCAAGGCATGACGATCGCCATCTTCCTCGGTACGCTGCTGGGCGCCATGGCCCTGGGCGTGCCGATCGCCTTCTCGCTGCTGGCCTGCGGCGCCGCGCTGATGTGGCACCTGGACATGTTCGACCCGCAGATCCTGGCGCAGAACACCCTCGAGGGTGCCAACAGCTTCCCGCTGCTGGCCGTGCCGTTCTTCATGCTGGCCGGCGAGATCATGAACGCGGGCGGCCTGTCGCGGCGCATCGTGCACTTCGCCATGACGCTGGTGGGCCACGTGCGCGGCGGCCTCGGCTACGTGGGCATCATGGCGGCGATCCTGATGGCGGCGCTCTCGGGTTCGGCCGTGGCCGACGCGGCGGCGCTCGCGGCCCTGCTGCTGCCGATGATGAACCGGGCCGGCTACGACACCGCGCGCTCCGCCGGCCTGCTCTCGGCCGCCGGCATCATCGCGCCCGTCATCCCGCCTTCGATCGGCTTCATCGTCTTCGGCGTGGCCGCCAACGTGTCGATCTCGCGCCTGTTCCTGGCCGGCATCGTGCCCGGCATCCTGCTCGGGGTGGCACTGTGGCTCACGTGGTGGTGGCTGGTGCGCAAGGACAAGATCCAGCCGGCGCCGCGCGCCTCGCGCGCCGAGATCGCCGCGGCCTTCAAGGACGCGACGCTGGCGCTCGTGATGCCCGTGATCGTGGTGCTGGGCCTCAAGCTGGGCGTGTTCACGCCCACGGAGGCGGCCGTGGTGGCCGCCGTCTACGCCCTGCTCATCTCGACGCTGGTGTACCAGGAGCTGAAGCTGCGCGAGCTCTATCGCCTGTTCGAGGCGGCGGCGCGCACCTCCGCGGTGATCATGTTCCTGGTGGCGGCGGCGATGGTCTCGGCCTGGATGATCACGGTGGCCAACCTGCCGGCCGAGGTCGTCTCGCTGCTGCAGCCGCTCCTGGACCGGCCCACCCTGCTGATGGTCGCCATCATGCTGCTGACCATGGCCGTGGGAACGGCCATGGACATGACGCCCACCATCCTGATCCTCACGCCGGTGCTGATGCCGATCGTGAAGGCAGCCGGCATCGATCCGGTCTATTTCGGCGTGCTGTTCATGATCAACAACGCCATCGGCCTCATCACCCCGCCGGTGGGCACCGTGCTCAGCACCGTGGCCGGCGTCGGCAAGGTGAGCATGGACGACGTGACGCGCGGCGTCTGGCCCTTCATGGTGGCGCAGTTCGCCATGATGTTCCTGATGGTGCTGTTCCCGCAGCTGGTGACGGTGCCGGCGCGCTGGTTCCACGGCTGATCCACCCCCTCGCAAAGGAGACAGAAGAATGCAGAAGCGTTTCCTCCTCAAGGCCGCGGCGGCCTCGGTCGCCCTCGGCGCCTTCGCACCCGTCCGCGCGCAGACTCGCACGCTCAAGTTCGCCAACCAGAACGCCAAGGGCCACCCCATCGTGCTCGGCATGGAGCGCTTCGGCGAGCTGGTGGAGAAGAAGTCGGGCGGGCGCCTGAAGGTGCAGGTCTTCCCCGGCGGCGTGCTGGGCAGCGACCAGGCCAACGTGTCGGCCCTGCAGGGCGGCACGCTGGAGATGGCTTCGATGAACTCGGGCATCTTCGCCAGCCTGGTGAAGGACTTCGCGATCTACGACTTCCCCTTCCTGTTCGGCAACCCGAAGGAAGCCGACGCGGTGGTCGACGGGCCCTTCGGCCAGAACCTGCACAAGAAGCTGGAAGAAAAAGGCCTGGTGGGCCTCGGCTACTACGAGCTGGGCTTCCGCGAGCTCACCAACAGCCGCCGGCCGGTGCACAAGGTGGAAGACATCGCGGGGCTCAAGCTGCGCGTGATCCCGAACCCGATCAACGTGGACTGGGTGACGGCCCTCGGCGCCAACCCCACGCCGCTGCCCTTCCCCGAGCTCTATGCGGCGCTGGAGCAGAAGGCGGTGGACGGGCAGGAGAACCCGGTGGCCACCATCAAGGGCGCCCGGCTCTACGAGGTGCAGAAGTACCTCACCATGACCAACCACCAGTACAACCCGCAGTCGGTGGTGATCAGCAAGCGCGTCTGGGACACGCTGGCGCCGGCCGACCGCAAGATCCTGCAGGAGGCGGCGCAGGAGTCGGCTGCCTACCAGCGCACGCAGTCGCGCGCGATGCTGCAAAGCGGCGTGGAGGACCTGCGCAAGGCCGGCATGGAGATCACCGAACTGCCGCCGGCCGAAGTGGCCAAGCTGCGCGAGAAGATGAAGCCGGTGATCGCCAAGCACAGCGCCAGCGTCGGCGACGCGACGGTCAAGGCCATGCTGGCGGAGCTGGCGAAGCTGCGCAAGTGATCGACGGCAACACGCAGGTCATCGCCCACCTGGGCTGGCCCACGCACGCCTTCAAGGCGCCGCTGATCTACAACCCGTATTTCGAGTCGGTCGGCGTCAACGCGGTGGTGGTGCCCATGGGCTGCAAGTCCGGGCCTTTCGCGCAGGTGCTGCGCGCCGTGTTCGCGCTCGAGAACGTGCGCGGCGCGCTGATCACCATGCCGCACAAGGTCAGCGTGGTGGAGCTGCTGGACGAGGTCACGCCCACGGTGAAGGTGGCCGGCTCCTGCAACGCGGTCAAGCGCCTCCCCGACGGGCGCCTCGCCGGCGACATGTTCGACGGCGAGGGCTTCGTGCGCGGGCTGGCGCGCAAGGGCTTCGCCGTGCGCGGCGCGAGCGCGCTGGTGGTGGGCAGCGGCGGCGTCGGGTCGGCCATCGCGGCCTCGCTCGCGGCGGCAGGGGTCGGCGCGCTGGCGCTGTTCGATGTGCGGCCCGAAGTCGCGGAGGCGTTGGCGCAGCGCCTGCGCGCGGAATACCCGGCCCTTGCCGTGCGGACCGGCTCGCGCGACCCCGCGGGCCACGGCCTCGTCGTCAACGCCACGCCGCTGGGCATGAACGAGGGCGATCCGCTGCCGGTCGACGTCGAACGCATCGATCCGACCGCCTTCGTCGGCGAGGTGGTGATGAAGACCGAGCTCACGCCTTTCCTCACCGCCGCACGCGCGCGCGGCTGCCCCGTGCAGGTGGGCACCGACATGCTGTTCGAGATGATCCCGGCGTATCTCGAGTTCTTCGGTTTGCCGACGGCGACGCCGGAGCAGTTGCGGGCGGTGGCGCGGCTGGCGTATTGAGCGGCTGGCGCCGGGCCGCCCCTCACGGCCCCTTCAACCACTCCCGCGCCGCCTCCGCATCCGCGAAGAAGCGCAACTCGTCGCGCGGCGGCGGCTCCGTGCTCGCGCCGAGCACGGCGACCTTCAGGTGCCACAGGACCCGGTGCGCTTCCGCGGCCAGCCGTTGCTGCTCCTCGCGCGCCAGCGGCGTGCGCAGGCCGCGCAGGTCCAGCAGCAGTGCGGGATGGGACCACGCGGCACTGTCCACTTCGAGCACCTGCAGCAGGGAAAGCAGCCGGCCGAGCGTCGGCTCGCCGATCACGCCGACGCGGGTCCACCCGGCCTCGTGGGCGATCGAGACATCGAATCTCATTCCGCCACTTTGCGGCCGGTGCGCGCCGCCCGGTGTCCACTAATTGGCCCACCGGTTCATGAAACACGTGTTGCGGACGCGGCCGCCCGCTTCACATGCCGTTGCCTGCCGTTACGGCCCGTCCCTCTCAGAAACCGGCGGCCAGGCCGTCGCGGCGGGAATCCGACGCGATCACGTAGCCTTCGCGCGACGGCTCGCCCATCCGCCAGATGAACTGTCCGGCGCCGAAATCCTGGTAGCTGTCCTCGATCACGTCGATGCGGTGGCCGCGGCGCACGAGTTCCTCCACCGTCCCCTTGTCCATCTGGTGTTCGACGTTGATCTCCAGCCCCGTGTTGAAGCGCCAGCGCGGCGCGTCGCAGGCGGCCTGCGGGTTCTGCTGGTAGTCCACCATGCGCACCAGCGTCTGCAGGTGGCCTTGCGGCTGCATGTTGCCGCCCATCACGCCGAAGCTCATGACCGGCTGGCCTTCCTTGGTGAGGAAGGCCGGGATGATGGTGTGGAACGGCCGCTTGCCCGGCGCGACCTGGTTGGCGCCCGGCTCCAGGCTGAAGCCGTGGCCGCGGTTCTGCAGGCTGATGCCGAAGGTGGGCTCGACGCAGCCGGAGCCGAAGCCCATGTAGTTGCTCTGGATGAAGCTGATCATCATCCCGTTCTCGTCGGCGGCGGTCAGGTAGATCGTGCCGCCCTTCACCGGGTTGCCGGCGCGGAAGTCCTGCGCGCGCTTCATGTCGATCAGCTTCGCGCGCGAAGCGAGGTACGCGTCATCGAGCATCTGCTCGGTGGTGACCTCCATCGCGCCGCGCTCGGCGACGTAGCGGTACACGTCGGCGAAGGCCAGCTTCATCGCCTCGATCTGCAGGTGCTGCGAATCGGCGCCGTCCACCTTGTGCGAAGCGAGGTCGAAGTTCTTCAGGATGCCCAGCGCCATCAGCGCCGCGATGCCCTGGCCGTTGGGCGGGATCTCGTGCAGCGTGTAGCCGCGGTACTCCTTGGAAATGGGCGTCACCCACTCGGGCCGGAAGGCGGCGAAGTCCTGCACCGCATGGGCGCCGCCGTTCTCGCGGCTGAAACGCGCCAGCGCCTCGGCGATCTCGCCCTCGTAGAAGGCCTTGCCGCGCGTCTCGGCGATCGCCCGCAGCGCGCGCGCAGCGGCCGGGAACTGGAACAGCTCGCCCACGCGCGGGGCACGGCCCCAGGGCAGGAAGCTCTGGGCGAAGCCGGGCAGGCTGCCCAGTTCCGGCGTGGCGGCGACCCACTTCTGCTGCACCACGATCGGCAGCAGGTAGCCGCGCTCGGCGATCTCGACGGCGGGCTGCAGCAGGTCGGCGAACGGCAGCTTGCCGTAGCGCTCGCTCAGCGCCACCCAGGTGGCCACGGCGCCGGGCACGGTGGCCGAGTCGATGCCGCGCTTCGGCGGGGTCTTCGCGTCGGCGCCGTACTTGTTGCGGAAGTACTCCGGCGTCCAGCCCGCGGGCGCGCGGCCCGAGCCGTTGATGCCCTGCAGCTGCTTGCCGTCCCACAGGATCGCGAAGGCGTCGCTGCCCAGGCCGTTGCTCACCGGCTCGACGATCGTCATCGCGGCCGCGGCGGCGATCGCCGCGTCGACGGCGTTGCCGCCCTTCCACAGCATGCGCAGGCCCGCCTGCGCGGCGAGCGGATGCGAGGTGGAGACGGCGTTGCGCGCGAACACCGGCACGCGGGTGGTGGGATAGGGATTGTGGAAGTCGAAGTTCAGCATGGTCTCGGTCTCTCGGCTGCCCCGATGGTAGCGCCGCCATGGCAAAACGAATCCGAATAATGCTTTAGCCAGGCTAAAGCCATGCTTTAGGATGGACGAATGAGCAGCATTCGCGTCCTGAGGACCTTCGCCGCGGTGGCGGCCGAGGGCTCGTTCGCCGCCGCCGCGGCCCGCGTGGCGCTGACGCAGGCGGCCGTCGGCCAGCAGATGCGCGCACTGGAGGCGGACCTGCGGCGCCCGCTGTTCGAGCGCCAGGGCAAGACCGTGGTGCTGAACGAGGCCGGGCGCGAACTGGTGCCGCAGGTGCGCCGGCTGCTCGCGCTCTACGAGCAGATGCTCGCGCCCGCGGCGGCGCCGGAGGCCATGGCCGGCACCGTGCACCTCGGCGCCATCGTGTCGGCCGTGCGGCCGCTGATCCAGGCCACGATCGCGCTCAAGTCGCGCCACCCGGGGCTGGACCTGCACGTCTCCGCGGCCAAGTCGATCGACCTCGTCGCCAGCGTGCAGGCCGGCGCGCTCGACGCCGCGGTGGTGGTGCGCGAGCCGGCCGCGTCCGGCGAAGTGGCGTGGACGCCGCTCTATGCGGAGCCGATGGTGCTGCTCGCGCCGCGCCGGCTGGAGGAAGCGCAGGCGCGCGAAATCCTGCAGTCGCAGCCCTTCATCCGCTTCGACCCGGCGCAGCACACCGGGCTGCTAGTAGCGCGCACGCTGGCGCGGCTGCGGGTGAAGCCGCAGGAATTCCTGGAGCTCAACGCGCTGGAGAGCATCGTGGAACTGGTGCGTTCGGGCCTGGGCGTGAGCGTGGTGCCGCTGCTGCACGACGCGCGCTGGCAGGCCGATGCGAGGCTGCGGGTGCTCGAGATCCCGCGGGCGGAGGAGCGCCGGATCGCGCTGGTGCAGCGGCGCGATGCCGCCAATGCGCGCGTGATCGCCGCCGTGGTGCGGGAGTTGCGCAAGGGGGCGTGAGCGGCGAAGCGCTGGGCTTCGCGCGCTGACGCGGCTCAGCACCAGCCTACACTCCACGCATGAAAGACGAGGACGTCGAACCCTTCTTCGCCACCCTCAAGGCGGCCAACCCGATGCCGGTGAGCGAGCTGGAATACAGCACCGTGTTCGAGCTGCTGGTGGCGGTGCTGCTGTCGGCGCAGGCCACCGATGCGGGCGTGAACAAGGCGACGCGGCGGCTCTTCCACGTGGCCAACACGCCGCAGAAGATCCTGGCGCTGGGGCAGGCGGGGCTGGAGGAGTCCATCAAGACCATCGGCCTCTACCGCATGAAGGCCAAGCACCTGCTGGAGACCTGCCGCATCCTGGTGGAGCAGCACGGCGGCCAGGTGCCGCGCGAGCGTGCGGCGCTCGAGGCGCTGCCCGGCGTCGGCCGCAAGACGGCCAACGTGGTGCTGAACGTCGCCTTCGGCGAGGAGGCGATGGCGGTGGACACGCACATCTTCCGGGTCGGCAACCGCACCGGCCTGGCGCCGGGGCGCACGCCGCTGGAAGTGGAGCAGCGCCTGATGGAACGGGTGCCGGCGCCCTACCGGGTGGATGCGCACCACTGGCTCATCCTGCATGGCCGCTACGTCTGCGTGGCGCGGCTGCCGAAGTGCTGGCAGTGCGCGGTGGCGCGCTATTGCGACTACCAGCCGAAGACGCCGCCGCCCGCCCTCCGCTGAGTGTCACAATGGTCCGAGCAAGCATCGAGGCCGGCATGGAACAGGACCAGGAAATCAGGGAAACGATCGAGATCCACACGCAGAGCATCCAGGGCCTGGTGGACAACCAGCTGATGCTGGCCGCCCAGGTGCAGGTGCTGCAGGCCGCCCTGGCCACCGTACTGCTGCACCACGGCGACCGGCCGCAGCTGCTGCGCACCTTCAAGGGCTACATGAAGATCTCCAAGGAGTCCACGCCGCAGCTGTCGCGGCACATGGAGGCGCTGGAAGGCGGGATGCTGGCGCTGCTGGGGCAAGGGACGGAGCCCGGAGCGAAATCGTAGGCTGGGGCGCTTTTCGTAGGCTGGTGCTGGAGCGATAGCGAAAGCCCAGCGCTTCGCTGCGCTCGCGCATCGCTGGGCTTCGCGCTGTCGCGGCTCAGCGCCAGCCTACGAAATGCACCAGCCTACGCGAGGCGCGGGCCCGGGCAGCCAGGCCGCACCACAGTCCTCACGCCGACCACTCCGCGAAACCGAAGGTGAAGACGCGCGGCTTCTTCTCGCCGCGGCGCTTGAGTTCCAGCCGGATCTCCTTCGGCCGCGGCAGGATCGCCACGAACTTCAGCACGCCGGCGCGGTGACCGAGCAGGCCCGGACCGTCGCCCTCCCACGCCAGCGGCTTGACGCGCACGCCGTCGCCCACCAGCACGAAGGCGTCCAGCACCTCGTCGTCCAGCCGCCGGCCCGGCGCCTCGAAGGCGACGGCGAAATCCCACATCTGGCTGTCGGCCTCGACGTTGCCGGGCGTCACCGCCACCGTCACGCCCTGCACCTCGCTGGTCTGCGTGGCGCTGGGCCAGGCCGCCACGCCGATGGACACCAGCAGGGCGACGATCGCGGCGAATCTCCAGAATCCCATGCGTCCACCCTACTCCGCCCGCGCGCGGCGGGCTTGATTGCCATCAAGGCGCCGTGGACGCCATGCTCCCGAACCCGCCCCAGCCGCCACCCAGCGCCTGGATCAGCGACACCGCCGCGAGCTGGTGGTCGATCTGGGCCTGCACCAGCGCGCGCCGGGCCGCGGCGGCGTTCTGCTGCGCGGTGATGACTTCCGTGTAACCCACCTGCCCGGCCTCGTAGCGATTGAGCACCTGCTGCTCCACCAGGTCCGCCGCCCGGCTGGCGTCGGCGCGCAGCGACTGCTGCGCCGTGAGCACCCGCAGGCCCGCCAGCTGGTCCTCCACCGCCTGGAAGGCCGTGAGCACGGTCTGCCGGTAGCGCGCCGCGGATTCGTCGAGCGCGCCGCGGGCCTGGTCCACCCGCGCCTGCGTGCCGCCGGCATCGAAGATCATCTGCGCCACCGAGGAGCCGAGCGCCCACACCAGGCTGGAGGCGCTGAACAGGTCGCCGATGCTGGCGGCGCTGGAAGCGATCGAGCCGGTCAGGTTCAGGCTGGGGAAGAAGGCGGCACGCTCGATGCCGATCTGCGCATTGGCGCGCGCGACGCTGCGTTCCGCGGCCGCGATGTCGGGCCGCCGCTGCAGCAGCGTCGAAGGCACCACGGGCGGGATCCCCGGCAGCTTCACGCTCCACTTCGGATCGACCGGGATGGCGAAGTTGGCCGGCGCCTTGCCCACCAGCACCGCGATCGCGTGCTCGAAGGTGGCGCGCTGGCGCTCCAGCGACAGCAGGTCGGCCCGGGCATTGGCGTACTGGCTCTCGGCCTGCAGCACGTCGGTGCGGGCCACCACGCCGGCCTCGTAGCGGTTGCGCGTGATCTGCAGGGCGCGCGCGTAGCCGGCGTTGGTCTGCGCCTGCAGCGCGTGCAGCACGTCGGTCTCGCGCAGGCCGAAGTAGTTGGCGACCAGTTCGCCCTGCGCCGCCAGCTGCGCGGAGGCCAGGTCCGCCTCGGCGATCTGCTCGCCGGCGCGCGCGCTATCGACCACCAGGCGCAGGCGGCCGAACACGTCGGGTTCCCAGCTCGCGCCGATGCTCCACTCGTAGCTCTTGCGCGTGGGCGTGTCCGGGCCGCCGCTGCGGTTGCTGCGCACGTCCAGGTCCACGCGCGGGAACAGGCCGGCGCGCTGCTCGCGCGTCAACGCCCGCGCCTGCGCGTAGGCAGCCACCGCCGCGGCGACGTTCTGGTTGGAGACCTCCACCTGCGCGGCCAGGTCGTTCAAATAGGGATCGTCGAACAGCTCCCACCAGGCGCCGCGCTCCAGCGTGTCGGCCGGCGCGGCCGGTACCCAGGCGCCCTCGCCCTCCTTGAAGGCGATCGGCGTGTCGACCGCCGGCACCTCGTACTTCGGCGCGAGCGGCAGCTTGGCGCAACCGGCCAGCACGAGACTGGCGGCGAGGACGGTGAGGAGCGGGCGAAAAGTCATTCGAAGTGGCATGCGTTCAGGCGATCTGCGCGTCGCCGCCGTGGCGCGCGAGCTGGTTCTCGATGGGGCTGCGCCGGCGCAGCTTGTCCAGCAGCAGGTAGACGACCGGCGTGGTCAGCAGGGTGATCACCTGGCTGGCGACGAGGCCGCCGATGATCGCGATGCCCAGCGGCCGGCGCAGCTCCGCGCCCTCGCCGAAGCCGATCGCCAGCGGCAGCGCGCCCAGCATGGCGGCCAGCGTGGTCATGAGGATGGGGCGGAAGCGCAGCAGGCAGGCCTCGCGCACCGCTTCGGTCGGTGTCAGGCCGCGGGCGCGTTCGGCGTCCAGCGCGAAGTCGATGATGAGGATGGCGTTCTTCTTGA
>NZ_DASSVG010000670.1:0-13116 GCF_035706265.1 Ramlibacter sp.
GGCGCCCTGACGGCCTTCGCCTCCAACTACCACACGCTGGGCGTCGCTTCCTACACCCGGGCCGGCGAGCGGACGCTCTCCGTCGGCGCACTCGGGATCGTGGTCGTCCTGGACTGAGGGGCCGGCGCCGGTTTGTCGCGCGTCAAGGAGGGGCCACGCAGACCGTGCGCGGCCTTGTGGCGCCGTACACGCGCCGCCTAACATGCCTGCGTCGCCGGCATGAAGCTCCATCCGATCGCCCTCGTCCTGCTCCTGCTGGCCGCTTGCGCCACGCCGCCCGGGCAGCAAGCCACCGGGCCGGCGGCGGTGCGCGCCGGCGCCGAGAAGGAGCTCGGCGACGCCGTGGTCGCCCCGCTCACGGACCTGAACCTCCTGCGCGTAACGATCCCGCCGGTGCTGGTGGAAGCGAAGAAGGCGCCCTACGCCACCCCGGCGGACCTCTCCTGCGCGGCACTGGCCGCCGAGGTGGAGGCGCTGGACGCCGCCCTGGGCGAGGACCTGGATGCGGCCGCCAGCACCGCCACCGTCACCCTGGTGCAGCGCGGCACCGATGCCGCCGGCAACGCGGTGATCGGCGCCGTGCGCAGGACCACGGAGGGCGTGCTCCCCTTCCGCAGCTGGGTGCGCAAGCTCACCGGCGCCGAGCGCCACGCCCGGGAGGTCGCCGCCGCCATCGACGCCGGCACGGTCCGGCGCGCCTTCCTGAAGGGCCTGGGCGCCGCCGCCGGGTGCGCGCCGCCGGCCGCGCCATGGAAGGCACCGCTCACCTCCGATACGGTTGGGAACTGGCGGGACGGCTCCGGTCGGATTACCATGGACCCACGCTCACAGCATTTGCCGCCCACGTGCGGCGAAAGGAGTGCGCCATGAAGCGAGTGAAGCACTGGCAGGACGTGGTCAATGCCGCGCTGGGAGCCTGGCTGATCGTGTCGCCCTGGGTCCTCGGGTTCCAGAACGTGGTGGTCGCCATGGTCAGCACCATGGCCATCGGTGCCCTCCTGATCGCCTCCAGCCTGGAGGCCATGCAGGTGCCGCAGGCCTGGGAGGAATGGCTCGATGCCGGGCTCGGCGCGCTGCTGATGGCGGCGCCCGCGCTGCTGGGGTTCGACGGCGTTGCGCCCGCACTGCAGAACGCGCTGGTCACCGGCGGGCTGGTGACGGGACTGGCGGTCTGGGTGCTGCTGTCGGACGACGAATTCGCCGCCGCCTGGGAGCGGATCGGCGGCTGAGGCCGGGCCTCACACCACCACCGGTTCCGGCTCCAGCCGGATGCCGAAGCGCTCGTAGACGCTGGTCTGGATCGCCCGGGCCAGCGTGACCACCTCGCCGCCGGTGGCGCCGCCGCGGTTCACCAGCACCAGGGCCTGCTTCTCGTACACGCCGGCCTGCCCGACCGACTTGCCTTTCCAGCCGCAGGCATCGATGAGCCAGCCGGCGGCGAGCTTCACGCTGCCGTCCGGCATCGGGTAGTGCACGATGCCGGGGTCGCGGGCGATGATGTCCTGGCACTGCTCCGGGGTCACGGTGGGGTTCTTGAAGAAGCTGCCCGCGTTGCCGATCACCCGCGGATCGGGCAGCTTGGCGCTGCGGATGGCGCACACCCAGTCGTAGATCCGGCGCGCATCCGGCTGCTGGACGCCCGATTCCGTCATCTTGCGCTGCAGGTCCACGTAGCCCAGCACCGGCTTCCAGGGCTTGGGCAGGCGCACCCGCACGCGCAGGATCAGGGCCCGGCCGGCCAGGCCGAGGTCGCTGTCGCGCGCCGCCGAATGCTTGAACACCGAATCGCGGTAGCCGAAGGCGCACTGGCCGGCGTCGAGGGTGAACTCGCGGCCGGTCATCAGGTCGATGGCGTCGAGCGACTCGAAGCGGTCCTGCAGCTCGATGCCGTAGGCGCCGATGTTCTGCACCGGTGCGGCGCCCACCGTGCCGGGGATGAGCGCCAGGTTCTCCAGCCCGCCGAAGCCCTGCTCCAGCGTCCAGGTCACGGCCTCGTGCCAGTTCTCGCCGGCGCCGAACTCGATGACGGTGGCCTTGGGCCCGTCCTCCAGCACCTGGCGTCCGGGCACCTCCACCTTCAGCACGACGGACTTCACGTCGCCGGTCAGCACGATGTTGCTGCCGCCGCCCAGGATGAACTTCGGTTCGTCGCGCCATTCCGGCTGGGCCAGCACGGCATGGACGTCGGCGGCACTGCGCACCCGCACCAGCGTGCGCGCCTTCGCGACGATCCCGAAAGTGTTGTAGGGCTGCAGCGACGCGTTCGACTCGACGATCATGGGAGAATTGTGCCCAAAGCCGCTACAGGCAGGGTGCAGGAGGAATCTCGAGATGCCGTCATTCGATACCGTGTGCGAACCGAACATGGTGGAGGTCAGGAACGCCGTGGACAACGCCGCCAAGGAGATCGGGACTCGGTTCGACTTCAAGGGCACGGCCGCCGCCATCGAAATCAAGGAGAAGGAAATCACGCTCACGGGCGATGCCGATTTCCAGCTGCAGCAGGTGATGGACGTGCTGCTGAACAAGCTGGCCAAGCGCAACGTCGACGTGCGTTTCCTCGACAAGGGCGACGTGCAGAAGATCGGCGGCGACAAGGTGAAGCAGGTCGTCAAGGTCCGCAGCGGCATCGAGTCCGAGCAGGCCAGGAAGATCCAGAAGCTCGTCAAGGACAGCAAGCTGAAGGTGCAGGCCGCCATCCAGGGCGACGCGGTGCGCGTCACCGGCAAGGACCGCGACGTGCTGCAGCAGACCATCGCGCTGGTGCGCAAGGAGATGGCCGACCTGCCCCTGTCCTTCACCAACTTCCGCGATTGAACGCCGTGCGACCCCTCCTCGCCCTGTGCGTGGCGCTGGCCGCGGGCGCCGCGTCCGCGCAGTCCGTGGCGCTGCACGGCATGCTGGGCAACAAGGCCCTGCTGATCGTGGACGGCAGCGCACCCAAGACCGTCGCCCCCGGCGAGAGCTACAAGGGCGTGACGGTCCTGTCCACCCTGGGCGACGAGGCGGTGGTGGAGGTCGCCGGCCAGCGCCAGACGCTGCGCATCGGCGAGGCGCCGGCCAGCGTCGGCGGCGGGGCCGCGCCGGCGCGCTCCGGCAAGATCGTGCTGACGGCCGGCACCGGCGGGCACTTCCTCGCCTCGGGCGCCATCAACGGGCGCGCCGTGCAGTTCATGGTGGACACCGGGGCCACCACCGTCGCCCTGGGCACCGTGGACGCGGAACGCCTGGGCATCGACTACCGCAAGGGCCAGCTCACGCGCAGCGGCACCGCCAACGGCATCGTCAGCGCCCATCTGGTCAAGCTCAACGCGGTGCGGGTCGGCGAAGTGGAGGTCTACGACGTCGAGGCCCTCGTGCTGCCTGCCCACACCGGCCCGCTCCTGCTTGGCAACAGCTTCCTCTCCCGCTTCCAGATGACCCGCTTCAACGACCAGTTGGTGCTGGAGCGCCGTTACTAGTTCTTCCCTTGCCCGATTCCACCCTTTCCGGCACTGCCACCCGGTCGCGCCCGCCCGAGAGTGCGCTCGGCCCCCTGAAGACGCCGGTGTTCCGCATGCTGTGGTTCACCTGGCTGGCCGCCAACACCACGATGTGGATGAACGACGTGGCCTCGGCCTGGCTGATGACGTCGATCGGCCCCTCCCCGCTGTGGGTGGCCCTGGTGCAGAGCGCCGCCACGCTGCCGGTGTTCCTGCTGGGGCTGCCCAGCGGGGCACTGGCCGACACGCTGGACCGGCGGCTTTACTTCATGGCCACCCAGTTCTGGGTGGCCGCCATCGCCACGCTGCTGTGCGTGGTGATCCTGATGGACCAGCTGACGGCGCCGCTGCTGCTGGCGCTCACCTTCGCCAACGGCATCGGCCTGGCGATGCGCTGGCCGGTGTTCGCCGCCATCGTGCCGGAGATCGTGAGCCGGCCGCAGCTCGCCCAGGCGCTGGCCCTGAACGGCGTGGCCATGAACGCCTCGCGCATCATCGGCCCGCTGATCGCGGGCGCGCTGCTGGCCAGCGTGGGCGGCGCGTACGTGTTCGTGCTCAACGCCACGCTGTCGATCCTGGCGGGACTCACCATCATGCGCTGGCGCCGCGAGCACCGCGAAAGCCCGCTCGGGCGCGAGCCGCTGGTCAGCGCCATGCGGGTGGGCGTGCAGTTCGTCTGGCACTCCAGCCGCATGCGCGCGGTGATGCTGCGCATCGCCCTCTTCTTCCTGCATTCCACGGCCATGATGGCGCTGCTGCCCCTGGTGGCACGCGGCCTGCCGGGCGGCAAGGCGGGCACCTTCACCGTGCTGCTGGCCTCCATGGGCGTCGGCGCCATCGTCTCGGCGCTGCTGATGCCCAAGATCCGCCGCTGGCTGCCGCTGCAGCGCCGGGTGCTGGTGGGCACCGTGGTGCAGGCGCTGGCCGCGGTGGTGGTGGGCTTCGCGCCCAACATCTACCTGGCCGTGCCGGCGATGGTGATGGCCGGCGCCGCCTGGATCACGGTGGCCAATTCGCTCACCGTCGCTGCCCAGATGTCGCTGCCCGACTGGGTGCGGGCACGCGGCATGTCCGTCTACCAGATGGCGCTCATGGGCTCGACGGCCGCCGGCGCGGCGCTGTGGGGCCAGGTGGCCACCATGAGCTCGATCGGCGTGGCGCTGGCCGTCTCGGCCGCGACCGGCATCGCCTCCATGCTGGCCGCGCAGCGCCTCAAGATCGACCGCGGCACCGAGGAGGAGCTCACGCCCTCGCGCGTGCTGCGCATGCCCGAGATGCAGCCGCCGCCGACCGCTGGACGCATCCTGGTGCGGGTGGAGTACCGCATCGATCCGACCCGGGTCGACGACTTCCTGGCCCTGATGCAGGAGAGCCGGCGCAGCCGGCTGCGCCAGGGCGCGCTGGAATGGCAGCTGCTGCACGACATCAACGAGCCGCGCCGCTATGTCGAACAGATCATCGATGCCTCGTGGACCGAGCACCTGCGCCGCTTCGACCGCATCAGCGCCGCCGACGCGGCCCTGCGCGACCGCCGGCTCGCCTTCCATGTCGGCGAGGAGCCGCCGCGCGTCAGCCGCTACGTGATCGCGCAGGAGTGACGACGCCCCGCCTCAGTGGCGGTGGTGGTGCCGGTGGTGATGCTCGTGCGGGCCGTGCGGGTGCGCGGCCGGCTGCGGCTCGGCCTTCTTCGCGCCCAGCTTCGACTCCTTGCCTTGCAGCAGGCGCTGGATGTTGGCGCGATGCCGCCAGGCGAGCAGCAGCGCCATGACGAACAGCGCCATCGCCACCGGCCCTTCCGCGTACCAGGCGTTGCCGGCGACCAGCAGGTAGAAGGTGGGAGCGAACACTGCCGCGACCAGCGAGGCGAGCGACGAATAGCGGAAGAAGAAGGCGATGATCAGCCAGGTGAGGCAGGTCGCCAGGCCCAGCAGCCAGTGCACCCCGAACACCACGCCGAGGAAGGTGGCCACGCCCTTGCCGCCCTGGAAGCGGAAGAACACCGGATAGAGATGGCCGAGGAACGCCGCCAGGCCCACCAGGGCCAGGGTGGCGTCGCCCAGGCCGTAGTTGCGGCCGTACAGCTTCACCAGCAGCACCGGCACGAAACCCTTCAGCGCGTCGAACAGCAACGTGACGATGGCGGCGGCCTTGCTGCCGGAACGCAGCACGTTGGTGGCGCCGGGATTCCTGCTGCCGAAGGTGCGCGGGTCCGACAGGCCCATCGCGCGGCTCACGATCACCGCGAAGGAGAGCGACCCGAGCAGGTAGGCGGCGAGGACGGCGAGGATGGGAGCGAAGGTTTGCACGGCAGCTATTGTGCCTGCGGCACGGCCGCGGTCTACGGCTCCTGCAGCGCGCAGTTCACCGGCTTCGCGGCCAGCAGCCGGGGCAGCACCTGCGGATCGATGCCCACCAGGTAGCCGCGGCGGCCGCCATTGAGCACGATGCGCGGCAGGGCGAGGATGCTCTCCTCCACGTACACCGGCATCTGCCGGCGCGTGCCGAAGGGCGAGGTGCCGCCCACCAGGTAGCCGCTGTGGCGGTTGGCCACTTCGGGCTTGCACGGTTCGACCGACTTCGCGCCGATCTGGCGCGCCAGGTTCTTGGTCGAGACCTTGCGGTTGCCGTGCATCAGCACCACCAGCGGCCGCGCCTTCTCGTCCTCCATGATCAGCGTCTTCACCACGGTGAAGGGATCGAAGCCGAGCACCTCGGCGCTGTGCTGGGCCCCGCCGTGCTCCACGTACTCGTAGGGGTGCTCGGTATAGGCGACGCCGTTCGCCTTCAGGAAGGCGGTGGCGGGCGTCTCGCTGACGTGCTCTTTGCGGGCCATGGCGCCCGGATTGTGCCAGCGCGCCTCAGCCGCCCCCGCCGCCCTGCACCTGGGCGGCCAGCCAGGCCGAGAAGGCGGTCGCCTCCGTCTTGGCGAACACCTGTTCCGCGCCCATGGACAGGCAATGCGAACGGATGGCTGGCGTCGCATAGCTGCTGAACACGATCACGCGACCGGCCGGATGCGTCTCGCGCGCGGCGGTGATCACGCCCAGGCCCGAGCCCTGCTCCAGCACGAGGTCGACGATCGCGATCTCCCACTCGGCCTGGTTGGCGAGCAGCCAGAACTTCGCGTCCGGCTCGGTCGACGCCGAGCCCACGACCTCCAGCCCGCCGATGGTCTGCAGCAGGTCGCCGATGAAGAATTGAATGCCGTCGGCGTCTTCGCAGACGAACACCCGGGTGTCCAAGTCAAGCTCCGCCTGTCCTTTGGCCCGATTTTCCGGCAGGAATGCGGCTCGGCCACAGAATTTGCGCGCCCGCCCTACCGGAACCGGGCCAGCGCGCCCTGCGCGAAGGCGCTGCCGGCCGACTTGAAATCGTGGCGCTACTGCGCCGGGTCGCGCAGTTCCCAGCGCACGCGGTCGATCTGCGCCAGCAGTTCGGGCGGCAGCGGGCTGCCCCAGGCGTCGATGTTCTCATCGAGCTGGGCCAGCGAGGTGACGCCGATGATCGTGCTGGCCACGCGCCAGTTGCCGTAGCACCAAGCCAGCGCCATGCGGGTGGGCGTGAGCCCGTGCTCGCGCGCCAGCGCGTTGTAGCGGCGCGCGGCCGCCAGCGCGTCGGCGCGGCCCCAGCGCTGGTTGCGCATGCGCTCGAACTTCGCGAGCCGGCCGGGCGGCGCGTCCGCGCCCGCGGTACCGCTGGCGTCGTACTTGCCGGTGAGCGCCCCGAAGGCCAGCGGCGAGTACGCCAGCAGCGACACGCCCAGCCGGTGCAGCGTCTCGTCCAGGCCGTTGTCGACCCCGCGGCTGGTGAGGCAGTAGGGGTTCTGCACGCTCGCGATGCGCGGCAGCTCGAACTGCTCGGCGACGCGCACGAACTCGTGCACGCCGTAGGGCGTCTCGTTGGACAGGCCGACGAAGCGGACCTTGCCGGCGCGCACCAGTTTCTGGAGCGCCTCGAGCTGCTCGTAGATGGAGGTCTTGCTGGTCTCGCGCGCCGGGTCGTAGTAGATCTCCCCGAAGCTGGGCACGTGGCGCTCCGGCCAGTGGATCTGGTACAGGTCGATGACGTCGGTCTGCAGGCGCTTCAGCGACGCCTCGCAGGAAGCGACGATGTCCGCCGGCGTCAGGCCCTGCCCTGCGCGCACCCAGGGCATGCCGCGCGAGGGCCCCGCCACCTTGGTGGCCAGCACGATGCGCTGGCGCATCCCCGGCCGGGCGGCGAGCCAGTTGCCGATGAAGGTCTCGGTGCGGCTGTAGGTCTCCGCGCGCGGCGGCACCGGGTACATCTCCGCGGTGTCGATGAAATTGATCCCGCGCTCGATCGCGCGGTCGAGGATGGCGTGGGTGTCGGGCTCGGACACCTGCTCGCCGAAGGTCATGGTGCCGAGGCAGATCGGGGTGACCTGCAGGTCGCTCTGACCGAGCTGGAGGGTTTGCATCAGGATTGCTTCGCTGCCGTGGAATCGATGGCGGCGAGCATAGTACGAAAGGGCCCCGGAGGCCCTTTCGCCTGCAGCGCGAGCTTCCTAGGGCGCGATGCGTTCGCCGACGGCGGCGAGCCCGCCGCGCTCGCCCTCGAAGCGCACCAGGTAACCCGTCTTGGCGGCGAAGCGCTGGCCGATGCCGAGCGCGAGGCTCGGATAGAGCCCGGTCGCGTTGCTGCGCTCCATGTCGGTCTCCACGCGCTCGACGAAGTAGTCGCGCCCGAAATGGTCCTCCGCTTCCAGCATCGCCGTGCGCAGCGCCTTGCAGGCGACGTAGGCGTCGCCCTGGACCCGCTCGTCGGTGAGGGGCAGGCCGCGCTGCGCGAGCCACTGCCGCATCGGCAGGGTGCGCAGCGTGCGCTGCTGCGGCAGCTCGTAGGGATACGCCATCAGGGCGCGCTCCTTCCAGGCCGGCGGCAGGGGAACCTCGTCGCGACCGGCCAGCGTGGCCGAGACGAACACCTGGGCGCCCGCGGGCCGGCCCTCGCCGAGGCGCTGCAGGTCGTCCGGGCGCAGCCAGAGCACCAGCGTGCCCTGCGCCGGCACCTTGGCCAGCGTGTCCGGCCGGACTGCAGCCCCGGCCGGAATGCGGATTTCGGTCATGGTGGCCCCCGCCGTTGCGAGCGCCTTGCGCAAGGCCGCCGCGGCAGCCTTGGCGGAGGCGTCGTGCTCGCGCAGCACCTGTGTGACGTGCACGGCGCCGCCCGGCTGCTGCGCCAGGTAGCGCGCCACCAGCGCGGCCTCCAGCAGCGCACCCTTGCCCAGGTAGATCGGGTAGAAGCCGTCGGTTGCGGCGGGCGCGGCCTCGAGGTGCGGAAAGAGGCAGGGCACACCCGCGCCCTCGCAGAAGCCGTGCACCGGCGCCCATTGCGCGCCGCCCACGCCCCCCACCAGCGCGAACACGGGCTGCTCGCTGGCGTGCCGCGCCAGCTGCGCTTCCCAGCCCTCCTGCGGCCCCTGGAGCCGCCACACGTGCAGCTGCCACGGGCGGCCCGCGCGCTGCTCCATGCCTTGCGCGAGCTTCCGGCGTCCCCGCTCCGGCTGCGGCCCGGCGTTGTGCTCGTCGAAGCAGGCCTGCAGCACGCCGAGCATCGCCTCGCTGCGCTGCGCCGGCACGCCGGGCGCGATCACGGTGGCGAAGTGCACCGTGTCCGTTTGCGCGCCGGCATCCGCGGCCAGCGCCTGCGGCAGCGTGCGCAGGTAGGCGTGCAGCGCGCGCACTTCCTGGTCGTCGAGGCGGTAGCGCGGCATCACGTAGTCGAGGTGCCGCCCCGACGCATCGACGCCTTCGCGCAGCGCGCGGGCGAGGCTCGCCTCCGCATAGGCGGGGCGGCCGTCGCCGATCGCCGAGGCGCCCTTGCCCGCGGGCATGGGGGTGAACAAGGCGGCCGCCGTCACGGGCGGGATGTAGCTGCGGCCTTCCGCGCCGCCCATGCCGCTGCGCCGGTGGCAGGCGACGCAGGCCGCCTCGGCGCCGGCGAGCACGAGGCCGCCGGTGCGCCCGGCGACCAGGGGACTCCCGTCCGCGCGCCGCCCCGCCCGGTAGAGCGCGCGGCCTCGGGCCACCAGGTCGCCGGGCGCCGGCGCCTCTCCGGCCGCGCCGGCCTGTGCGGCCAGCGCCAGCAGCAGCATGCCGATGGCGGCACGGAAGGTGATGCGCATGCGCCGCCTCCTTCAGTGCCGGTGCACGAGACGGCGGTATTCCGCCATCAGTTCGTCGGGCGAGGTGAAGCCGTCCAGCCGCACCCAGGGCTCGCCGGGCGCGGCGCGCAGGAAGGTCGCCGGCCGGTGGTGCATCTTGCCGCCGTAGTAGGCCTGGAAGGCCTTCTGCAGGCTCACGCTGGCGGCGGTGCTGCCGGTGAAGAAGGCCCACTGCCGGCCGGCGTCGAAGCGGCGCGCGTACTCGGACAGGCGCGCGGGCGTGTCCTCCTCGGGGTCGATGCTGATGGACACCAGGTGCACCTGCTCGCTTTCGGCGCCGAGGCGGCGCTGGAATTCCGCGAAGCTGTGGCTCAGGATCGGGCAGATCGCGGTGCAGCTGGTGTAGATGAAATCGAGCACGACGGGCTTGCCGTCGTCGATCGCCTGCGGGAACTGCGCCCGGGCGCCGTCCGCGCGCAGCAGCGCCGTGGACGGGATCTGGTACAGCGCCACCTGGCGTGCGTAGCCGGACGGCACTTCGACGTGCTGGTGGTGATGGTGCGCGTGCTCGCCGCCGGCCCAGGCAAGGGGCGCGAGCGCGGCGAACGCCGCCGCGGCCAGCGCCGCGGCAAGGACGGAAGCGTGGCTCCGGATCGTGGACATGGTCTTCTCCTGCGGGAAAGGAAGGGCCCGCGGGGAGCCCTTCCGCCTTCACGAACAATGAGTGCGCGTTCAGCGCCCCGGGGGGATGGCACCCACGAAGTAGGGCCGCATCATCTCGTGGTCCTCGTGCGAGAGGATGTGGCAGTGGTACAGGTACTCGCCCGGCCGGTTGAACCGGGCGATGACCCGCGTGACCTCCCCCGGGAACATCTTGGCGGTGTCCTTCTTGCCGGCTTCCTCCGCGCCCGGCGCGCGCGCCTTGCCGCGGAACTTGACCGACGCCTCGTCGAGCACGCCGCCCAGCGAGCCGTCGCTGTTGGTCTTGGGCGTGATCGTGCCGCTGAACTTCTGCCGGTCGATGATGCGGAAGTCCACCAGGTGCATGTGGATCGGGTGCGCGTCGGCGGTGGTGTTGTAGAACTCCCAGACTTCGGTGTCGCCCACCTGCGGGTTCTCCGTGATCGGGTCCGCGAACACCAGCGTGCCGTTCAGGGTGGGCCGGCTGTTGTCGACGATGCCGGCCATGGTCTGCAGGCGACCGCGGCTGTCGGTGCCCTCGAACAGCAGGATCTTGCGCGTGCGCACCGGCGCCGCGGGCACCGGCACCGGGCCGGAAACCGGGCGCAGGTTGGCCGGGATCGGGCGGTCCGGGATGCCGGAAAGGGGCAGCGAGACGCGGAAGGCCATGATCTGGCCGGTGGTCTTGGGGTCGACCGCGCCGCCGCCGGGGTACGGCGCCTTGGCGTTGTTGCGGATGATGATGGTCTGCCCCGCCATGCCGGCGAAGTTGAGGATCATGTCGCAGCGCTCGCCCGGGGCGACGCTGAGCGTCGTCTGACTCACCGGCGCGTTCAGCAGGCCCAGGTCGGAGCCGATCTGCACCCAGGGCATGCCGTTGGACAGCTGCATGTCGTACACGCGCGAGTCGGAGCCGTTCAGTACGCGGAAGCGGTACTTGCGCGGCTCGACATCGAGCACGGGCCAGGCCACGCCGTTCACCAGGATCGTGTCGCCGAAGTTCTCCGGCAGGTGCGTCGGCGTCGGGGCGGCGGGGTTGGCCGGATCGACGTGGTCGTAGAACAGCTCGCCGTTGGCGAGGAACGTGCGGTCCTGGATCAGGAGCGGCACTTCGTAGGGGTACTGCGGCAGCTGCAGCGCGTCCTCGTTGGCGTCGCGGATGAAGTAGTGGCCCGCCAGGCCCATGTACACGTTCAGGCGCGTCACGCCCACGGAGTGGTCGTGGTACCAGAGCTGGGTCGCTTCCTGCGAGTTGTCGTAGGTGTACAGCGGGTTGAACAGGCGGCCCGTCTGCGCGTTGCCCGGCGTGGCCCATGCATCCGGCAGGCCGTCGCTCAGGGACTCGGTATCGCCGCCATGCTGGTGCGCCACCAGGGGCACGGGGCCGGTGTAGGGCATGTTGGCCGGATTGCCGTTGTTGAGCGGGTCGGCCCAGTCCAGCGTCTGGTCCACCGGCACGTCGGCCGGGTACTGGACGCCGTTCAGCGCGTTGATGTAGCGCACCTTCACCGCATTGCCGCTGCGCAGGTTGAAGCTGTAGCCGGGGTACGTCGCCGGCTGCAGGCTGGTGCCGTAGCCCCACGCGGTGTGCCGCAGGCGCGTTCCGGTCACCGGGTCGACCAGGCCGGCATCGTGCGTGATCTGCTGCGCGCTGATCTCGTACAGCGGCAGGCCCGTGGCGCCGTCGATGCCGGTGGGCATGAAGATGGAGCTGGGGGCGAGCGGGTTGGGCAGCGGGTTCACGAACTTGGGCTGCGCCACCGCATTGAGCAGCGGCAGGCTCTGCGCCCGCACGGAGCGGGGCAGCAGGCCCGCGGGGACAAGAAGGCTGGTGGCTGCTGCACCTCCCCAGCCCAGAAATTGTCGTCTGGCGATCATCTCGTTCCTCTTCCTCGTTCTCTGCGCGGTAGTGCGCGACACGGTCGATCGCATCAACCGTGCCGGGCACCCGATTCACACTTTGCGAAGGTGCTTAACAGAGGGAACGAAGGGGCCCGATTCGCCGGAACGAAGGTGCCGTGGCTGGGGAATTTACCCCGGCAGCGGGCGCATTTCCCCGCGTACGGGGAACTTTCCCCTCGGGGTTAAGCACCTCGCGTTGCAGGCTTCGAATGCGAACGAGTCACAGGATGATCTGGATAGTTTTGGTGGCTGTTAATGTTTCCTTAAGGTTTGCGTGCCAGCGCGGTCGATCGAGATAAGAAGAGAAGAAGAACGATTCTCAGACGCAGAGGAACGGGCAGACGCAAGAGGCATCGCAAGAAGCAGGCCCGCGTTGCGGGCTGCCGAGGGACGGCGGCGCGATGCTCAGGGCGTGCCGGCGGCGCCTTCGGGCAGCGGTCCGGCGCCGAGGCTGCCGGTGGCGTTCTCGGGCAGCGGCAGCCTTTCCAAGCGCGGTGGCGCCTCGGCTTCGCGGATCGGTGGCGGCGCGGGCTCGACCTCCTGCGTCTCGACCGGCATGGCGGACTCTTCGACCCGCGTGCGTTCGCTGCGGCGCGGGCGCCGCGCGGGTGCGGCGCTTGCGGTCTCGGCCGCCTCCTGCGCGGGCGGCTCGACTTCCTCGTTCGCCTGCCGGCGCGGCGCGCGCCTGGCAGGCTCCGCGCTCGCCCGCCTGCTCGGCGCAGGTTCGGTCTTCGGCGCCGGTTCGATCTTCGCCGGCTCAGGCGCTGCAGCCAGGGGGGCGGGTGCCGGAGCCGCAGCGCGCGGCGCAGGTGCCGGGGCGGGATTCGCGGCGGTGGGTTTCGGCGCCGAGGCCGCAGCCCTGGGGGCTGGCGCCGAGGCCGCAGCCGTAGGCGCCGGCGCGGAGGCCGCAGCGACGGGCGCCGGGGC
>NZ_DASSVG010000671.1:0-4876 GCF_035706265.1 Ramlibacter sp.
GCCCTCCAGCGCGAGCCGGTAGCGCCCGCCCTGGCCGAACTCGGATGCCGCGATGTCGAGCGCGATGGCGACCTGCTCGCCCGGCACGTAGCCGGCCCGTTCGATGGAGGCCAGCAGCGTGTCGAGCGCGTCCTCGTTGCGCCGGAAGTCGGGCCACCAGCCGCCCTCGTCGGCCACGCCGGCCAGCGCGCCGCGCTGCGCCATCAGCTCGCCGGCCGCGGGATAGACCTCCGCCGTCATCTCCAGCGCCTGCGAGAAGCTGCGCGCGCCGGTGGCGATCACCATGAAGTCCTGGATGTCCACGCGCCGGCCGGCGTGCGCGCCGCCGCCGAACACCTGGATCTGCGGCAGCGGCAATTGCACCTCGCGGCCCTGCGCCAGGTAGCGCCACAAGGGCAGCCGGGCCTGCGCCGCCGCCGCATGCAGCACCGCGAGCGAGGTCGCGATCAGCGCGTTGCCGCCCAGGCGCGACTTGTCCGGCGTGCCGTCCAGCGCGAGCAGCAGCGCGTCGATGCCGGCCTGGTCGGCGGCGTCGCGCCCGAGCAGCGCCGGCGCGATCTCCCGCTCGATGCCGCGCAAGGCCTGCTGCACGTCGCGCCCGCCGAAGGCCGCGCCGCCGTCGCGCAGCTCCACCGCCTCGCGGCTGCCGCGCGAGGCGCCGGCCGGGGCGATGCCGAGGCCCGACGTGCCGTCGGCGTTGAACACCTCCACTTCGACCGTGGGGCGGCCGCGCGAATCCCAGATGCGGCGGGCGAGAACGCTTTGGATGGTCATGCGAAGTCCCGGGCCCAGCGGGCCGCGATGGAGTCGAGCGAATCGGGCGGCTGCCGCAGCAGCGCGAGGGCGGCGTCGCGCACGCGCTGCCGCTGCGGCTCGCCGAGGTATTCCACCGGGGACTTGCCGTCGATGCGCGCCAGCGTGAGCGCGGGCAGCAGCGTGGCGACGCGCTGTTCCAGCGCCGCGGCCGGCTCCCACTGCACCTGCGGCCAGTAGGCGCCCAGCAGGGCGCGCCAGCTGTCCATCAGGGCCGGCGTGTGCTGCGGCAGGTGCGCCGCCTTCAGCAGCAGGTGGTTGAGGCAGAAGGCGAGGTCGAAGGCGGGGTCGCCGAACCAGGCGCATTCGGCATCGAGCAGCACCGGACCCTCGGGGCCGAGCAGGATGTTCTTCGGGCTCACGTCGCCGTGCACCAGCACGCGCCGGGTGCCGGCCGTGCGTTCCACCAGTTGCAGCAGGTGGTCGGCGAGCTGCGGATGCTCGCGCGCGGCGTCGACGAGATAGGGTTCCAGGCGCAGGGCGTGGAAGTCGGCGTCGTTGGCGAACCGGGCCGCCAGTTGCGCATCGTCCGCCGTCGCCGCATGGATGCGGCCCAGCACGGTGCCCGTGGCCCGGGCGGTCGGCACGTCGATGCGGCCCGCGAGCAGTTCGGCCTTCCAGTTGCGGTACTCGGGGCCGAGGAACGCCATGACGAAGCTCTTGCTCGCCGCGTCCTCGCCCAGCACGCGCGGCACGTGGCCCGGCACGATCGCACCTACCGTGCGCAGGTAGCCGATCTCGGCGAACACGCGCTCCACCGGCACCTTCCAGTCCTTCGCCACCTTCAGCCGGGGCAGGGCCTGCTTGACGCAGTAGCGGCCCGATCGCAGGTCCACGCGGTAGATCCCGGAGGAGACGCCGCCCGTGAGCGGCACGGCCTCGACCGCCTCGTGCGCGCCGGCGAGGCCGAGCGCGAGGAAGATGCGCCGCATCGCCGCGGGGTCCTGCGAGAGATCGACGTAGGCCATGCAGCGGCGATTCTAGAATGCGTGTCCCACCGCCTCCCGGACCGAGAGAGACCATGGCTTCCACCGCTCCCCTGAACGTCGCCGTGATGGGCGCCGGCGCCGTCGGCTGCTACTTCGGCGGCATGCTGGCCCGCGCCGGCCACCACGTCACGCTGATCGCGCGGCCGCAGCACGTGCAGGCGATCGAGCGGCAAGGCCTGCGCATGGAGACCAGGAGCTTCGACGAGCGCGTGCGGCTGGCCGCGACGACCGACGTCGCCGGCGCGCGGGGTGCGGACGTGATCCTCTTCAGCGTCAAGTCGCCCGACACCGAGGCGGCGGGGCACGCGCTGAAGCCCTTCCTGCAGGCCGACACGCTGGTGCTGTGCCTGCAGAACGGCGTCGACAACGCCGACCGCCTGCGCACGGTGCTGCCGGAGCACGAAGTCGCCGCCGCGGTGGTCTACGTCGCCACCGAGATGGCCGGCCCGGGGCACCTGAAGCACCATGGCCGCGGCGAGCTGGTGATCGAGCCGGCGCGCGCCAGCGAGCGGGTGGCGCAGGCGCTGGCGGCCGCCGGCGTGCCGACCGAGATCTCGCCCAACGTGCGCGGCGCGCTGTGGCTCAAGCTGATCCTCAACTGCGCCTACAACGCCATCTCCGCCATCGCGCAGCGCCCTTACGGGGAGAACGTGGCGAGCGTGGGCATCTGGGACGTGATGCGCGACGTGGTGGACGAATGCATGGCGGTGGCCCGGGCCGACGGCGTGCAGCTGCCGGCCGACCCGCACCTCGCCGCGCGCAAGCTGGTGGAGACCATGCCGGCCCAGTATTCCTCCACCGCGCAGGACCTCGCGCGCCGCAAGCCGACCGAGATCGACTACCTCAACGGCTACGTGGTGCGGCGTGGCGAGGCGCTGGGCGTGCCGACGCCGGCCAACCGCGTGCTGTGGGCGCTGGTGAAGCTGATCGAGAGCAAGCCGTAAGGGCGCACCCAAGCTTCACTGCCTGGGCTTGACGCTCGCGGTGGTGTGGAGCGGGTCCTGCTGCGGCTTCAGCACCGCCAGCAGGTCCGAGGTGGTGCGCAGGATGAGATTCGCGCCCGCTTCCTTCAGCTCGCGCTCGGTGCCGAAGCCGCACAGCACGCCGACCGTCTGCGCGCCGGCCAGCCGCCCGCAGCGGACGTCGATGGTGGTGTCCCCGATCATGACGCAGGCCTTGGGATCCACCTCCATGATCTTCGCGGCGTAGAGCAGCGGCTCGGGATGCGGCTTCATGCGCCGCGTGGTCTGGGAGCCGACCACCACCCGGAACAGTTGCCGCACGCCGTAGTGCTCGAGGAAGCGCTCGACCCGCGGCGCGCCGCCCGTCGTGATGGTGCACATGGGATAGTGCGCGGCCAGCGCATGCAGCATTTCCTGCACGCCCGCCACCATGTCGTGCGGCACTTCGTCGATCGCTTCCGGGTTGCGCGTGTGCGCCGGGTCGCCCTGGCGGGCCTTCAAGGCCTTCGCGCGGTCGCGCAGCCGCTGCGCCGGCACGTCCAGCCCCAAGCGGTCGAGCCAGGCGTAGGCGCCGTGCACCGGCGTCTCCAGGCCCATCACGACCTGGCGGGCGAGCTTCTCGCTGCGCCGGCCGCTGACCGCGGGCACCTTGGCCAGCAGGGCCGCGAGTTGCGCCACCAGGTGGTCGTCGGTGTCGGCCAGCGTGCCGTCGATGTCGAAGCACAGGGCCTGGATGCGGCGGAGGTCGAGGGCCATGGGGGTTCGGGGCTGCGCTTGCGAGTATGGAAGAACGCCGGTCCCGCGGGGTGTCCCGCATTGACCGCCGGGGCGGCCGGCGCGCAGACTGCAGGGCAGAGGAGATTCCCCATGAACGCGTTCGCCCGTTGGGCGCCCCTGCTGCTGGCCGCCGTTGCGGCCGGGGCCTTGGCGCAGGCCCAGCCCGCCCCCCAGGAACTGCCGAAGGATCTGCATGGCCGCTGGAGCGCCGTCGCGGGCGGCCAGGCCAGCACCCATCCCTTCGATCTCGAGAACATCCAGCGCAAGGACGCGGGCAGCTTCGCAGCGCGGCTGTCGTGGACGGGCGCGGATCCCAAGTGCACGATCCGCTACCAGCCGATCACCGGAACCCTCACGCCTTCCGGCCTGGGCTTCGAGGCGAAGACACCGTGCGAGGAGGGCCTGAAGGCGCAGCTTTCCCGCGGCGCGGGCGGCTGGCTGGGCATGGCCACCGTCACGGCGAAGTCGGCCACGGTGGTGGAGCTCACGGCCAAGTAGGCCGGCGCGTCAGAGCTCGGTCGACTTGCGGCTGGAGCCCTTGGCCTTGTCGACGGGGTACTTGAGCGCGTTCTTGCGCAGCTTGGCCTCGAGGGCGGCGGAGAGGTCGATGCCCAGCTCGCTGGCCATCAGCAGCGTGTAGCACAGCACGTCGGCCAGTTCGTCGGCCAGGTCGCCCTGACGCTCCTGCGCCGTGCGCGCCACGCCGGCGGGGTCCTGCCACTGGAAGATCTCCAGCAGCTCGCCGGCTTCGAGCAGCAGCGACAGCGCCACGTCCTTGGGATTGTGGAACTGCTTCCAGTCGCGCTCGTCGCGGAAGCGCAGCACTTCGGCCGTGAGTCGCTGCAGCTCGTTCATCGCTGCGGCATGAATTCGACCGGGCGTGCGGCGCCGCCGGTGAAGACCTGCGGCAGCACCGGCGCGGTGGAGGCCACCAGCCGGCCGCGCTTCCATACGTGCAGCCGCGGCGCGCGCAGCCGGATCGCCTCCACCGGGTCGCGCGCCTGCAGCAGCACGAAGCTGGCGTCGCAGCCCGGCGCCAGGCCGTAGCCCGGCAGGTGCATGATCTTCGCGGCGTTGACGGTGACGGCGTCGAAGCACGCGCGGATGCCCGCGACGCCGGTCATCTGCGCCACGTGCAGGCCCATGTGCGCCACTTCCAGCATGTCGGCCGAGCCCAGGCCGTACCAGGGATCCATCACGCAGTCGTGGCCGAAGGCGACGGTCACTCCGGCGGCCATCAGCTCCGGCACGCGGGTCATGCCGCGCCGCTTCGGATAGGTGTCGTGCCGGCCCTGCAGGGTGATGTTGATCAGCGGGTTGGCCACCACGCTCAGC
>NZ_DASSVG010000672.1:0-2574 GCF_035706265.1 Ramlibacter sp.
CACGCGGGTGCGCATCGGCTTCGTCGGCTCGATGCTGTTCCGCGGCCTGCCGGAGAAGCTCGCCCGCTTCCGCGCCTCGCACCCGCAGGTGCAGACCGAGCTGGTGGAACTGAACTCGGCCGAACAGCTGCACGCGCTGGGCCGCCACCAGATCGACCTCGGTTTCGTGCACACGCCCAGCGTGCAGTCGGAGCTCACCAAGGCGCTCTACATGTCCGAGCCCTTCGTGCTGTGCACGCGCGAGCAGGGCGGCGCCCGCGCCCGCGCGCCGCGGCTGCAGGCGCTGGCGCGCGAACCGCTGGTGCTGTTCTCGCGCGGCGCCTCGCCGGACTACTACGAGCGGGTGCTGTCGCTGTGCGCGCAGCTGGGGCTGGACCCCACCTTCCGCCACGAGGTCAGGCACTGGCTCAGCGTGGTGGCGCTGGTGGCGCGCGGCATGGGGTACGCGCTCGTGCCCCGGTCTCTCGAAGGCAGCGGCATCTCGGGCGTGCAGTTCTCCAGGCTGCCCGCCACCGCCGTCAGCTCGGACGTGTACATGGTGTGGAACGAGCGCAAGATGCCGGCGGTGCTGCCGGAGATGATCGCGTTCTTCCAGCCGCGCTGAGGCTCAGAACTGGTAGCCGTAGCCGCGCAGGGTCGCGCGCGCCGCATCGCTGCGCAGGTAGTCCAGCAGCGCCGCGGCCGCCGCGTTGGCCTGGCCCGGCTTCAGCAGGATCGCGTCCTGCTTCAAGGGCGCATGCAGGCTCGAAGGAACGATCCAGGCCGAGCCCCGCGCGATGCGGCCCTCCGCCATCACCTGCGCCAGGGCGACGAAGCCCAGGCCCGCCGCGCCCGTCGCCGCGAACTGGTAGGCCTGGCCGACGCTCTCGCCCTGCACGAGGTGCGGCTGCCAGGCGGCCAGCACGCCCAGGCCCCGCAGCGCCTCGAGGGCCGCCGCCCCGTACGGCGCCAGCTTCGGATCGGCGATGGCCAGCTTGCCCGCCGGCGGCCGCCGCAGCACGGCGCCCTGCGCATCGACGCGCGCCGGGTCCGCGCTCCAGAGCACGAGGCGGCCGGTCGCGTAGGTGAAGCGGGTGCCGGCCACGCCCAGGCCGTCGCGCTCCAGCCGGGCCGGCGTTTCGTCGTCGGCCGCCAGCAGCACCTCGAACGGCGCGCCGGCGCGGATCTGCGCGTAGAACTTGCCGGTGGAGCCCGGGACGAGCACGGCCTCGTGGCCGGTGGCGCGGGCGAAATCGGCGGCGATCCGGCGCATCGGCGCGGCCATGTTCGCGGCCACCGCCACCTGCACCTGGGCGGCCGAGGCCGCCAGGCTCCAGGCGGCGACGAGTGCCGCAACGATTCCGTGCCAGAGCTTCAAGATCGCCTTCCCCCCCCCCGCAGAGCCTGCGAGGTGGCCAGTGTAGTGGGCGGATGCCTTAGGCTCGCAGCGATGGAGATCGTGATCAGCGAACGAGAGGGCCTGCGCCTGCTGCAGTTCGGCACCGCGTGGTGCCAGGGTGCGATGCGCCTCGACGCGCCCGATCGGCTGGAGATGGAGTACGCGGTGCGCATGTTCGCGTGGCTGCCCTTCCACGATCCCGCGTCGCTGGCGGGCAGGCACCTCGTGACGCTCGGGCTCGGCGCCGGCTCGCTGACCCGCTTCGCGCACCGCGTGCTGCGCATGGACGCGACGGCGGTGGAGATCGACGCCCGCGTGATCGAGGCCTGCCGCACGCACTTCATGCTGCCGGCGGATGAAGAGGGCCTGCACGTGCTGCACGCGGATGGCCGCGACTTCATCGCGCAGCAGCGCGGCGCCGGCGCCATCGACGTGCTGCAGGTGGACGCCTACGACGCCGAGGTGGAGCGGCCCGCCCTCGACACCGAAGCGTTCTACGCCGACTGCCGCGGCGCGCTGCGTGCCGGCGGCACGGTGGCCGTCAACCTCGTGGGGCAGGCCCTGGACCGGCGCACGAGCGTGGCGCGCATCCGGGCCGGCCTGCAGCCACGCGCGCTGTGGCAATTCCCGCCGACGGCGGCCGGCAATGTGGTGGTACTCGCGCACTGCGGCGAGGTGCCGTCCGAGGAGACGCTGGGCGCGCGGGCGCGTGACATCGAGCAGCGCTGGGACCTGCCCGCGCCCGCGTGGTTGGCGATGGCGCGGCGCAGCCCCTGATCAGGTGCCGCAGAAGGTCTGATAGCAGGCCGTCACCGCGGCGGGGGCCGGCTCCGCGAAGCGCGCATTGGCAGGAATCTCCTCGAACGGGTTCCGCAGCGCCGCGAGCAGGCTTTCGAAGGGCACCAGGTCCTCCTGCTGCGAGGCCGCTTCGAGCGCCTCTTCCACGCGGTGGTTGCGCGGGATGATCCAGGGATTGGCGCGCCGCATGCGCTCGGCCCGCGCGGCGGGTGCAAGGTCGGCATCGCGGGCGCAGCGCTCGCGCCAGCGCACGAGCCACGCCTGCAGCGGCTCGGGCTGCGCGAACAGGGCCTGCAGCGCCGCCTCGTCGCCGGCGGCGGCATCGGCCAGCCGGCGCCAGCCCAGCGTGAAATCGACGGCCTGCGCCTGCAGCAGGTCCAGCCAGTCGTTCACCAGTG
>NZ_DASSVG010000673.1:0-21296 GCF_035706265.1 Ramlibacter sp.
CGCGCGCTGCCCTGGGCGATCGAATACCCGCTGGCGGGCGAGGACCTGCTGGCCGTCACCCGCGACGAGATCCGGCAGCTGCGTGCCGCCGCCGCAGGCCTGGGGGCCGGCGCATGACGGGCATCCGCTACGACGTGGTCACCTTCGGCGAGATGATGCAGATGTTCGTCGCCGAGACGCCCGGCCCGCTGGAGCAGGTGATGCGCTTTTCCAAGCGCACCGCCGGCGCCGAGACCAATTTCGCCATCGGCATGGCACGCCTCGGCCTGCGCGTGGGCTGGGCGAGCCGCCTGGGCACCGATTCCATGGGCCGCTACCTGCTGGCCGAGATGCAGCGCGAAGGCGTGGACTGCTCGCGCGTGACCTGCGATCCCGCCCAGCGCACCGGCTTCCAGTTCAAGGGCCGCGTCACCGACGGCAGCGACCCGCCGGTGGAATACCACCGCAAGGGTTCGGCGGCCAGCCAGATGGGCCCGGCCGACGTCGACGAAGCCTGGCTGCGCTCGGCGCGCCACCTGCACGCCACCGGCGTGTTCGCCGCGATTTCGCCCAGCGCGCGCGCCGCGGCGCAGAAGACGCTGGACGTGATGCGTGCCGCCGGCGGCACGATCTCCTTCGATCCCAACCTGCGGCCGACGCTGTGGGCCTCGGCCGAGGAGATGCGGCGCGAGATCAACGTGCTGGCCTGCCAGGCCGACTGGGTGCTGCCCGGGCTGGAGGAAGGCCGCTTCCTCACCGGCGAGGAGACGCCGGAAGGCATCGCCCGCTACTACCGCCAGCGCGGCGCCAGCCTGGTGACGGTGAAGCTCGGCCCCGAGGGCGCGTACTTCGACGGCCTGAACGGCGCCGGCCACATCGCCGGCTTCCCCGTGCGTGAAGTGGTGGACACGGTGGGCGCCGGCGACGGCTTCGCGGTGGGTGTGGTGAGCGCCCTGCTCGAAGGCCGCAACGTGCCCGATGCGGTGCGCCGCGGCGCCTGGATCGGCGCCCGCGCCGTGCAGGTGCCGGGCGACACCGAAGGCCTGCCCACGCGCGCCGAGCTGGAGGCGGCGGGGCTGTGAGCGCGCCGCGCAAGTCCGTGCTGGTGTTCCGCGAGCTGCCGGACGACCAGCTGGCGCGCATCACGGCCCTGCACGACGTGACGATCGCCAACCCGCGCAAGCCCCCGCAGCTGGCCGCCTTCGAGGCGGCCCTGCCGCAGGCGCAGGGCCTGATCGGCTCCAGCTACCGCATCACGCCGGAGCTGCTCGAACGCGCCCCGCGGCTGGAGGTGATCTCCTCGATCTCGGTGGGCGTCGACAACTATCCGATCGCGGCGCTGCAGGAGCGCGGCATCCTCCTGTGCCACACACCGGGCGTGCTGACCGAAACTACCGCGGACACCGTGTTCGCGTTGGTCATGGCCGCCAGCCGCCGCATCGTCGAACTCTCCAACCACGTGCGCGAAGGCCGCTGGGACCGCAACATCGGCGAGGACCTGTTCGGCTGGGACGTGCATGGCAAGACGCTGGGCATCCTCGGCTTCGGCCGCATTGGCCAGGCCGTGGCCCGGCGCGCCGCGCTGGGCTTCGGCATGCCGGTGCTGTACCACAACCCGGTGGCCGTCGACGTGCCGGAACTGGCCGGGCGGGCGACGCACCTGCCGCTCGATGAACTGCTGCAGCGCGCCGACATCGTCGCCGCGACGCTGCCGCTGACCGAGCAGACCCGCGGCCTCATGGGTGCGCGCGAGTTCGCCCTGATGAAGCCCGGCGCGATCTTCGTCAACGGCGGTCGCGGCGCGACCGTGCAGGAGCCGGCGCTGCTGCAGGCGCTCGACTCCGGCCATCTGCGGGCGGCGGCCCTGGACGTGTTCGCGGTCGAGCCGCTGCCGCAGGATTCGCCCCTGCGGCGCCATCCGCGCGTCACGCCGCTGCCGCACATCGGCTCGGCGACGCACGAGACGCGCTACGCGATGGCTCGTCTGGCCACCACCAACCTGCTGCAGGCGCTCGCCGGCGAGCGTCCCGCGACGCTTTACCTTCCCGGCGCCTGAGCCGCACCGTCCTACGCCAGCTTGCGAGCGGGCCGATAGCACGGGAGCGCCGCCTCGCTAGATTGGGCGCAAGGGCGCGGCGCCCGCCGTGCCCCTTCCCACACGCGAAGGAGAACTCGATGACGACGGTGGCAGATGTCATGACGCGCGACGTGCGCACGCTCACCCCCAGCGACTCGGTGGTGGCTGCGGCCCGGTGCATGGACGAACTGAACGTGGGCGTGATCCCCGTGTGCGACGGCGAGAAGCTGGTCGGCATGGTCACCGACCGCGACATCGTGGTGCGCGGCGTGGCGGCGCAGCAGGGCGAACTCAAGGCCATGAAGCTGGCCGACGTCATGAGCTCGCACGTGCGCTGCGCCCGCGAAGGCGACGACGTGGACCGCGTGCTGAGCGAGATGGCCGAAGCGCAGATCCGCCGCCTGCCGGTGGTCGATGGCGAGCAGCGCCTGGTCGGCATCGTTTCCCTCGGCGACATCGCGGCCAAGAACCCGGAAGACGAAGTCGACGTGGCCATGTCGCTGGGCGACATTTCCTCGCCCGCGGAGCCCGATCGCTCCGAGACCGGCACGCAGTCCCAATCGCAGTCGCAGTCGCAGAAGCACTGAACGCGTGACGTGAACGAGCCGACGCGGTGCAGAACGCACCGCGCGTCCATCCTCCCGATGGAGGGGCAGTTGCGGTTCGGCCACGCTTGCGTGCGGAAAGAGGAGCTGCGGGTGAAAACCCGAAACAGTTGTGTCATGGTTCGCTGCCAAACTGCCCGGCAGGTGAACCGATGCGTTTCTCTTCCGTCTTCCAGCTTCCCGCCGTGCCGCAGCAGCCCGCCGCGCCGGTGCGCGAGGCTGCGCCGGCGGAGATCGTCGGCAAGGAGCCTGCGCCGGAGCCCGCGCCAGGGGACGGCCTGCCCGATGACCTGGATGCCCGGGTGCGCCTGATCGGCGAGTGGCAGTTCGGGGAATGAAGCAAAAGACAAGGCCGCCGGAGGGCGGCCTTGTGGCGCGAGTGGAGACCTTGCCCCGATCCGAGCTGTCAGTGCTCGCTGCTGCCGCCGCCGCTGCTGTGCGAGCCGCCGCCGCTGCTGCCCTGCGAGCCGCCGTGGCTCGAGCTGCCGGAGCTGCCGCCGCCGCTGTTGCTGCCGCTCGCGTGCGAGCTGCTGCTGGCGCTGCTCTGGTTGCCCATGGCGCTGCGCCGGTTGGCGCTGCGGGCCATGCCGCCCTTGCGGCCGGCCTCGCGGGCCTCTTCGGACGTGAACTCGTGCGCCGTGCCCTTCTCGTGGGCCGCGCGCCCGCCTTCGCTCGCGATCTCGCGCTGGCGCTGCGGGTCCATGGAGGCGAAGCCGCGGTTGGATTTGCCGCCCTGGTTGCCCTGGTTGTTGGAAGCCATCTGAGGATCTCCTTGCAAACTGAGTGTTGGAACTGCATGGCGGGTCTGCGCCAGCCATGGTGTGATTGAGCTTGCAAGTGCGCACTACGCTCGTCAGGCACGAATGCTGCCGGGTGTAGGAGCGGCCCTACCTCGTCAGACCAGCGCCTGGGGGAGTACTTCCGGCTTCAGGC
This sequence comes from Ramlibacter sp., assembly GCF_035706265.1. Taxonomy (GTDB): domain Bacteria; phylum Pseudomonadota; class Gammaproteobacteria; order Burkholderiales; family Burkholderiaceae_C; genus Ramlibacter. The sequence goes on from NZ_DASSVG010000673.1 coordinate 3,595, forward strand.
GCTGCAGCAGCGCGGCGGCTTCGGCGCCCACCCCGGGTGCGGGGCGAGGTTGAGCTTGGAGGGTGGCCAGCAGCCGCGTGAACTGGGTGCTGGAGGGCGGGATGGGGCCGAGGAACAGCACTTCGTCGCCGCGCGCCACCATCAGGGTGGGAAAGGTCTCGATGTCGACGTCGCCCATCGCCTCGTCTTCGTCCTCGACGTCGACCCAGGCGAAGCGCAGGTGCGTGTTGGCGCGGGCCTGGGCGGCGAAGGTGGGCTGCCATTCGCGGCAGACGCCGCACCAGGCGGCGCACAGGCACACCACCCACCAGGTGGCTTGCTCCTCGGCGCCGCTGCTGTCCATGGCGGCAGTTTAGCGGGGACGCGGGCTCAGGGCGCCTCGCAGCCGGCGTAGGCGTCGAAGCCGCGCCGGTAGGCGGCGGTGCCGACCTGCATCAATCCGAGCACGGAGTGGAACAGGTGGTCGTGCGTGATGCGCGCGTCGGCGTGCTCGCGCAGGCACTGCATGGTGACGCCGCTGGCCTGCTGGAAGCCGGGCGACATCCACGTGACCCAGGGCACGTGCTTCTGCACGTCCGGCGCGATGGCATAGGGCAGGCCGTGCAGGTACAGGTTGTTCTCGCCCAGGGATTCGCCGTGGTCGGCCACATAGAGCAGGGCGCCGTCGTAGTCGGCGCGCGAGCGCAGCCAGCCGATGGCGGCGCCCAGCACGTGGTCGGTGTACGCGATGGTGTTGTCGTAGGCATTGCGCAGCTGCTCCGCGCTGCAATCCGGCAGGTGGCTGCTGGTGCACTCCGGCATGAACTTCTTGAACGCCGGCGGCGTGCGCTGCGCATAGGCCGGGCCGTGGCTTCCCATCTGGTGCATCACCAGCACCACGCCCTTGCGGCGCTGCGCCTCCGGCAGCTGCGCGAGGCGCTCGTCGAGGCCCTGCACCAGGATCTCGTCGCGGCATTCGCCGCCGGGGCACAGGGCTGCGTCCTTGGTGGCGGAGGTGTTCACGTTCGGAATGCGCGCGCACACGCCCTTGCAGCCGCCCGGCTGGTTGTCGATCCACAGCACGGCGAGGCCGGCGTGCTGCAGCACGTCCAGCAGGTTCTCGGATTCCTGCGTGCGCGCCAGGAAGCCCTCGCGCCCCAGGTGCGAGAACATGCAGGGCACCGAGGCGGCGGTACTGGTGCCGCAGGCCCAGGCGTTGCGGAAGCTCACCGCCTGCGCGCGCGCCAGCTCCGGCGTGGTGTCGCGCTCGTAGCCGTTGATGCCGAAGTTGCCGCTGCGCCCCGTTTCGCCCAGCACCAGCACCAGCAGGCGCGGCTTGGCGCCCGGCGGGGCCGCCGCCAGCCTGGCATCGCGGCCGAGCGGTGCCAGCGGACCCTTGACCTTGCGCTGGCCCAGGGTCGACTGCCCCACGGCCCAGAGCTGGTTGAGCGGATTGAGCAGGTAGCGCAGCTGGGTGTGGTTGCGCATCGTGGAGGCCAGCGGCTGGAAGCTCAGGAGGATCAGCACCACCACGACGGCGAGCCCGGCGCCCAGGCCGGTCAGGTTGCGCAAGGCCTGCTGCTTCCAGGGACGGTGCGCCACGCCGACGCGCCACACCAGCCAGGCCGGCAACAGGCCGCCCAGCAGCACCGTGGCGGCGAAGCGGGGCGTGAGCAGGGCGCGCGCTTCGGCCCAGTCGGTCTGCAGGGTGTTGGTGGCCATCGCGCCGTCGATCACGATGCGGTAGGTCCACATGAAGTGCGCCCCGGCCGCGGTGGCCACCAGCAGCAGCACGATGGCGGGCTTGAGCACCCGTTTCCAGGCGAACAGGCTCAGCAGCGCATAGAGCGCGGCGCCGACCATCCCGGCCAGGGTGAGCGACAGCAGCCAGCCACCCTGGGCCTGGGCGATGCCCAGGCTCTGCAGTTCACGCCACAGGGCGGCATTGCCGGCGGTGGCCATCCAGGCGCTCGCGCCGCCGACCAGGAATGCGGCGGGAACCCGCCGCGGCTGTCGTTCTTCCAATTCCTCAAATCCTCTCGAGCCGCCACCTGCGCGGCCAGGCCGCATCCACCACGCAGGCCGTGGCCCAGCACACGGCGGCGCTCCACAACGTATGGCTCATGAAATGGGCGCCGCGCCATTGCTGCGCCAGCCCCAGCAGCAGGCCAGCCGCCAGCGCGCCGACCAGCCAGGCCCGCGCGCGCTGCGCGTCGGACCGCCGGAATGCGAAGTATCCCCCGACGAAGGTGAATCCCGAGGCCGCGTGTCCGGCCGGGAAGCAATGGCCGGCGCCGCCATCGGGCCGCAGGCTCCAGTGCGAGGCGTATTGAGCGAGTCCGCCGAACTCGCCGAGTTCCCAGGGGCAGCTCGTATGGCTGCCCGCCTTGAGGATTGCTACCGCCAGGGCCCCGAGCAGCGTCGTCAGCGCCAGTTGCGTCCGCTCGCCCTGCGTCAGGCGCGCCAGCGGCCCGATCGGCCACCACACGCCCAGGCAGAGGGCCAGCGCCAGCAGCCAGGCGACGCGGCGGGCGCCCTCGTGGGCCACGCCGGCCAGCAGCCAGTGCTCGCGCAGCGCGAATCCCGCGGCCGACCCCGCCAGGCGCGCCAGCGGCAAGTCCAGGCCGCTCGCGTCCCAGGCCAGCGCCAGCATCAAGAGCCCCAACGTGATCCAGCCGGCTTCGGACGGCGCGCTTCCCCTTCTCATGCAACGCATGCTCCGGCGCAAGGATTAAGCAGTCCTTAACGGCACAATCGCGCCATGCGCGTGCTGGTGGTGGAAGACGACCAAGGCATCGCCGGCGGGCTGGCGGCCCACCTGGGGCGGGCCGGCCACGCCGTGGACTGCATGCCCGGCCTGGCCGGCGCCTGGACCGCGCTGGCCGCGGAGGCCTACGACGTGGTGCTGCTGGACCTGGGCCTGGCCGACGGCGATGGCACTGAGCTGCTGCGGCGGCTGCGCGCCGCGCCCGCCGGGCGACTGCCGGACCCGGCCACGCCCGTATTGATCATGACCGCGCGCGACCAGGTCGCCTCGCGCATCGCCGGCCTCGACCTGGGTGCCGACGACTACCTGACCAAGCCCTTCGACCCGGACGAACTGGCGGCCCGCATGCGCGCCCTGCGGCGGCGGCTGGCCGGCCGCGCCCAGCCCACCATCCGCTATGGCGAGATCGAGATCGATCCGGCGGCGCGCGCCGTGCAGCGCGCCGGCGCGCCGGTGGACGTCTCCACCCGCGAGTTCTCGGTGCTGCTGGCGCTGATGGAGGCGCGGCCGCACGTGCTGTCACGCCCGCAGCTGGAGGCCAAGCTGTACAACTTCGACAGCGTGCTGGAGAGCAACGCGATCGAGGTGCACGTGCACCGGCTGCGGCGCAAGCTGGGCGAAGGCCTGATCCGCACCGTGCGCGGCGTGGGCTACTACGTTCCGGCGGAGCCGGCCGCGTGAACGCCCGCCGCGGCCCCAGCCTCACGCGCCACCTGCTCGCGTGGGTGCTGGGCGCCCTGGTGCTGGTGTGGGCGACGTTCATCGCCTTCGGCTACCAGACCGGTGAGCAGGAGGCCGACGAACTGACCGACGGCCATCTCGCCAGCGTCAGCGCGCTGCTGATGCCGCTGGCGCCGCGCGGCCTCACGCCGCAGGTGGTGCTGCCGCCCACGCAGTCGCCGCACGAACTGAAGGCGCACGACTACCAGCGCTCCATCAGTGTCGTGCTGTGGGATTCGGCCGGCCGGGTGCTGGCGCGCACCGGCGACGCACCGCTGCCGCCCTTCACGGCCCCCGACGGCTTCGCCACCCTGCAGCTGGGGGATCCGCCGCAGCCCTGGCGCGCCTTCTCGCGCTGGGACGAGCAACGCGGCAACCGCCTGACGGTGCTGCTGTCGCAGCGCGAGCGGGACGAACTGGCCGCCGACATCGCCGGCCAGGTGGTGGAGCCGGGTCTCTGGCTGCTGCCGGTGGTGGCGCTGGTGCTGGGGCTGGCGATCCACCGGGGCCTGCGGCCGCTGCGGCGGCTCGCGCAGCAGGTGCACGCGCTCGACACGCAGGAGGCGCAGAAGATCGAGGATCCGGTGCGCTTCCAGGAGCTCGCCGCCAACGTCGACGCGATCAACCGGCTGGTGGAGCGCTACCACGCGGCGCTCACGCGCGAACGGGCGCTGGCCAACGAATTCGCCCACGAACTGCGCACGCCGCTCGCCTCGCTGGCGCTGCAGGCGCGCAGTGCGCGCGAGGCGCCGCCGGGCCCCGCGCGGCAGGAGGCGCTGGGCCGGCTGGAGGAGGACGCGCTGCGGGCCGGCGAGGTGCTGGCGCACCTGCTGGCGCTGGCGCGCGCCAGCCGCGCCGAACTGCACGAGGCGGCGCAGCCGGTGGACCTGGACGCGCTGGCGCGGCGCGTGGTGTCGGAGTTCGCGCCGCACGCGCATGCCGGCGGGCGCGAGCTGGGCTTGTCCAGTCCCGGGCCGTTCCCGCTCTCGGGTCACCCGGTGCTGCTGGAGCTGGCGTTGCGCAACCTGGTGCAGAACGCGCTGGCGCACACGCCGCGCGGCACCCAGGTCGAAGTGGAACTCGATCCCGCCGCCCGCGCCCTGCAGGTGGCCGACGACGGCCAGCAGCATGCCGGTCCGCCCGGCGAAGCCACGCCACCGCTGCAGCCGCTGCGGCTGGGCCTCGGGCATCGCGTGGTGGAGAAGGTGGCAGCCCTGCACGGCGCGACCTTCGAGCCGGAGGTGGCGCTGCCGGATGCGCGGCGGGCGTGGCGGATCCGGTTCGCGGCGGGGTGAGGAGGGCCCTCACGCGTAAGTGACCCACTCCCGGTACTCCGGCGCATCGAGGTGCGGAATGGCATTGAACGTGAGCAGCGAATGCCGCTTCGGCGTGAACGCGAACTCCGTGATCGCCGTGTTGCGGATGCGCATGTTCAGGTCGATGGTCGCTTCGGGCTTCGTCCCCAGCACGGCGCCGACCGCCGTCGAGATCGGGCCGCCGCTGGTGACCACCAGCACGTTCTGGCCATAGTGGTTGGCGCGCACGTGGTCGAGCGCGCTGGTCACGCCGGCCACGAACTCGGCGTAGCTGGGCATGCCGACCGGCCGCGTCTCGCCGGCCATCCAGCGCCCCATCGCATCGCGCAGCAGGCGGAAGTGGTGCCGGTACAGCTCCGGCGAATCGGGCTTGGGCAACTCGCCGGGATGCACGGTGGCGATCAGCGCGGCGCTGTCGTATTCGTTGAGGCCTTCCCAAGCGAGATGTTCGCCGGCCCGGTTCATGCCTTCGAGGATCCCGGCCAGCGTCTGCTTGTGCCGGCGCAGGGTGCCCGCGATCAGGCCGTCGAAGTGCAGGCCGCGCCCCGCGAAGTACTCTCCCAGGCGCCGCGCCTGGCGCTGGCCGAGCTCGCTGAGCTGGTCGTAGTCGGCGGCGCCGAAGGAGGCCTGGCCATGGCGGACGAGGTAGAGGGTGCCCATGCGCCCATTCTGGCAAAGCCGCGGCGCGGCTCAGGACGCGAGGGTGACGCGGCCGCGCGGCGTGGCCAGTACCGCGCGCAATTGCGCCGGGCCTTCCTGGAGCGTGACGGCCTCGAGCCCGATCGCCTCGTGCGCGCTGCGCAGGCGCGCCGCTTCCGGATGCGTCGCGGACAGGCTCGCCAGCGTGACGCCCGATTCGGGCAGGCCCGGCGCCGGATGCGTCTCGCCCCATTCGATCAGCGTCGGCAGCACGCCGTCGAACAGGCGCTGGCCGTCGGGCCGGATCGTGATCTGCCACTGCAGCAGCCCGCGCGGCGTCTCGCGCGAGGCCGCAACCACGTCGCCGCGCTCGATCCCGAGCTCCCGCCAGGCGCGCACCGCCGAACGCACGTCCGGCACGCTGGCCACGTAGTGCAGCAGCCGCGGCCCTTCGCGCCGCAGCCGGTCGCGCAGGGCCTCGTCGTCGAGGTCGAACCAGCGCCGCGGCCGCTGGGGCGCGCGGCCGGGTTGCACGGCGATGATCTCGAAGTAGGCGCGCGGGAAATCGACCGTGGCGATGCGCAGCAGCCGGTTGTGCGTGCCCATGAGCGGATGCTCGCCGCCGGAACCCGGCACCACGCCCAGCGTGGCCTCGCACCAGGCCACGCCCTGCTCCAGGCTCTCGGCGCCCACCACCAGGTGATCGATGCGGGCGTGCATCTCAGCGCCCGCCCGGCCGCCCGAAGGGCGCTGAGGGCCCCCTCGGGGGGCAGCAGCGAGTTACACGAAGTGAACGAGCGTGGGAGCTCATGTTCACAGCCTCACCTGGCCGTCGATGCAGGTGACCGAGGCGCCGCCGATCCAGGTCTCGCCCGCGTCGTCGCGCTCCACGTGCACCCGGCCCGCGCGGCCCAGGGCCGTGCCCTGGCTGGCCACGTAGCTGCGCGGCGCGATACCGGCGCCGATCAGCCATTGCGCGAGTGCGGCGTTCAGGCTGCCCGTGACCGGATCCTCCGTCAGGCCGTTGTTGCCGGGGAAGAAGGCGCGCACCTCGAACAGGCAGCCGTCGCCCGCCGGCCGCGTGCCCACCACGCCGACCTTGCCGCGCGGGCCGACCACGCCGACGTCGAGGCCCGCGAGGATGGCGCCCTCGGGCTTCAGCGCCAGCACCTGTTCGGCGGACTTCAGCAGCACGCCGCGCCAGGCGGGCCCGTTGTCGCACCAGGCGTGGTCGACGATGTCGCTGCGGGCCACGCCGAGCCCGCGCGCGATCAACGCCACGTCGTCTTCCGGCAGCGGGCCGCTGCGGCGCAGCGGCGGCGCGGCGAAGGCGAGGCGCTCGCCGGTGCGCTGCAGCTTCACCAGGCCGACGCCGCACTCCTGCACGATCTGCTCGCCGCGCGGCCGCCCGCCCGCCTCCAGCCAGGCATGGCAGCTGCCCAGCGTGGGGTGGCCGGCGAACAGCAGCTCGCGGCCGGGCGAGAAGATGCGCACGCGGTAATCCGCGCCGGCTTGCGTGGGCGGCAGCAGGAAGGTGGCTTCGGACAGGTTGGTCCAGTTGCAGAACTGCTGCATCTGCTCTTCGGACAGGCCCTCGCCATCGAGCACCACCGCCAGCGGGTTGCCGCGGTAGGGCACGGAGGTGAACACGTCGACTTGCTTGAAGGGGCGCAGGCTCATGGTTCAGCGGGTGGCGAGGTCGCGGAGGGTGGCGGCCAGGGCAGCGATGCCGGCGTCGATCTGCTCGCGCGTGGCCGTCACGAACGAAAGGCGCAGGGTACGCGCATCCGCCGCGTCCGCATAGAAGGGCGAGCCGGGAACGAAGGCGACGCCGCGCTCCACCGCGTGCGGCAGCACCTGCACTGCGTCCATGCCGGCCGGCAGCCGCGCCCACAGGAACATGCCGCCGTCGGGCGCGTTCCACTGCACGTCGAGGCCGCGCATCTCGCGCGCCAGCGCTTCCAGCATGGCGTCGCGCTGCGCCTTGTACAGCGCGCGGATGGTGGGGACATGGCGCTCCAGGAAGCCGTCGCGCAGCACCTCGGCCACCAGCCGCTGGTTGAAGCTGGGGCTGTGCAGGTCGGCCGCCTGCTTGGCTTGCAGCAGCTTGGGCAGGATTTCCGGCGGCGCCACCATATAGCCCAGGCGCAGGCCGGGCGACAGCACCTTGGAGAATGAGCCGAGGTAGATCGTGCCTTCGGGATAGCGCGCTGCCAGCGGCGGCGGCGGAGGCGCGTCGAACCACAGCTCGCCGTAGGGGTTGTCTTCCACCAGCGGCAGCGCGAGCTCGCGCGCCGTCTGCACCAGCGCCTGCCGGCGCGCCTCGCTCATGGTGCGGCCGGTGGGGTTCTGGAAATTGGACAGCACGTAGAGGAAGCGCGCTCCGGCGCGGCGGCGCGCGAGGTCGGCGAGGTCCACGCCCTCGGCGTCGCTCGCCACGCCCGTCACTTCGGGCTCCATCGGTGCGAAGGCCTGCAGTGCGCCCAGGTAGGTGGGTGTTTCGACCAGCACCCGGCTGCCGTGGTCCACCAGCACCTTCGCCACCAGGTCCAGCCCCTGCTGCGAGCCGGTGGTGATCAGCACCTGGGCGGGATCGACATTCCAGGGCAGCAGCGCGGCCACCGCCTCGCGCAGCGGCCCGTAGCCTTCGCTGGCGGCGTACTGCAGGGCACCGCGGCCGTCCTCGCTCAGCACCTGCTCGCAGGCGGCGCGGAAGGCCTCGACCGGGAAGGTGAGCGGCGAAGGCAGGCCGCCGGCGAAGCTGATGATGCCCGGGCGTTCCGTGACCTTCAGGATCTCGCGGATCACGGAGGGGTTCATGCGTTCGGCGCGGCGCGCCAGGGTCCAGCCCGGCTGGGGCTGCAGGTCGTTGGCTTTCATCGGGATTCCACGGCAGGGGAGAGGACGGGAGGGGCGGGGGCGCGGCCGACGGGCATGCGGCGGCCGACGAAGACCGTGGCGATCACGGCCAGCGCGAAACCGACGCTGAGCGCGTCGAGCCGCTCGCCCAGCAGCGGCACGGCGAACACCATGCTCAGGAAAGGCTGCAGCAGCTGCACCTGGCTCACGCGCACGGTGCCGCCTTGCGCGAGCCCGCGGTACCAGGCGAAGAAGCCGATCCACATCGAGAACACGGCGACGTAGCCGAAGCCCCACCAGGCGCTGGCCGGAATGGCGATCTGCGGCCGGGTCCAGTAGGCGAGCGGCACCGTCAGCGGCAGGGTGAGCACCAGCGCCCAGCAGATCACGTATTCGGCGCGCATGCGCTGCGACAGCCGCGCGCCCCAGGCATAGCCGACGGCGGCGAACGCCATGGCGGCGAGCAGCAGGGCGTCGGCGCCGTGCAGGCTCAGGGTGCTGCCCGAGCGCAGCAGGGCGAAGGCGACCACCAGCACGCTGCCGAGGCCGGCGCAGACCCAGAAGCCGCGCGAAGGGCGCTGGCGGTGCAGCAGGGCGCCGACCAGCGCGGTCGCCAGCGGCAGCACGCCGACGATCACGCTCGCGTGCACGGCCTCCACGTAGCGCATGGCGATCGAGGTGCAGACCGGGAAGCCGAACACCACGCCGGCCGCCGTGATGGCCAGCGCGCGCCATTCGCCGCCGCGCGGCAGCGGCGCCCGGGCGGCGAGCAGGAACAGGAGCGACAGCACACCGGCCACGGCGGCACGGCCGAGGGCGACGAACACGCCGGAGAGCAGCGGCGCCTCCGGCGTGCCCACGGCCAGCCGTGTCATCGGCAGGGTGAGGGCGAAGATGGCCACGCCGGCGACGCCGAGCCACAGGCCGTGGCGTTCCACGGGCGTCACGGGCGGGTTCCTCGGTGGGAGGGAGGTGCGATGTGCATGGAGCCAATGTACGGGCCGGGATCAGTACACTTCCAGTACACTTTGCCAGATCACAAGATGCGCTGTATTGCCCGCCGCGGCAGTACAGACAGGAACCCGCCATGCTGCTCAAGGCCTCGTCCCAGTCGCTCACCGACCAGCTCGCCGCCCGCTTCGGCGAGCGCATCCGCAACCGCTTGCTGGCGCCCGGGGCGCGCCTGCCGTCGGTGCGCCAGTGCGCCGAGCAGCAGGGCGTGAGCCCTTCGACCGTGGTCGCGGCCTACGACCAGCTGCTGGCGCAGGGTCTCGTGGAGGCGCGCAAGAACCGCGGCTTCTTCGTGCGGGAGGCGGCGCCCCAGGAGGGCGCGCCGGGGCGTCCGCAGCGCCGCGCCAGCACGCGCGGACCGGCGCCGGTGGATGCCACCTCGCTGATCCGCGGCATGTTCCACCGCGCGAGCAACAAGCCGCAGCCCGGCATGGGCGTGTTCCCGACCGAGTGGCTCGAGACCACCTTCCTCTCGACGGCGGTGCGCAAGGTGACGAACACGCAGGCGCTGCACGCCTTCTCGCTGCAGTACGGCGAGCCCTTGGGCGATGCCGGGCTGCGGCGCGCGCTCTCGGCCAAGCTGGCCGCGCTGGACGTACCGGCGCCGCCGGAGCACATCGTCACCACCGTCGGCGCCACCCACGCGCTGGACATCGTCAGCCGCACGCTGCTGCGCCCCGGCGATCCGGTGATGGTGGAGGAGCCGGGCTGGGCGGTGGAATTCGCGCGGCTCTCGGCCCTGGGCATGCACCTGCTGCCGGTGCCGCGGCGCGCCGACGGACCGGACCTGCAGCTGATGGCGAAGTACTGCGAGGTCCACAAGCCGAAGCTGTACGTCAGCGTGAGCGTGTTCCACAACCCGACCAGCTATTGCCTGTCGCCGGGCAGCGCGCACCGGCTGCTGCAGCTGGCCAACCAGCACGACTTCCACATCGTCGAGGACGACACCTACAGCCACATCGCGCCGGCGCACGCGACGCGCCTGTCGGCGCTGGACGGCCTGCAGCGCACGATCTATGTCGGCGGCTTCGCCAAGATCCTGGCGCCCAACTGGCGCATCGGGTACGTGGCCGCGCCGGAAGCGCTGGTGGAGCCGCTGCTGGACACCAAGATGCTGACCACGCTCACCACGCCCGCCCTGCTGGAGAAGGCGCTCGCGGTGTGCATCGAGCAGGGGCAGTTGCGCCGCCACTGCGAGCGCATCCGCACCCGGCTGGACCTGGCCCGCAGCCGCAGCGTGAAGCTGGCGCTGCACGCGGGCTGCCAATTCGTTGCCGAGCCGGCAGGCCTGTTCGGCTGGGTGGACACGGGCGTGGACACCGACGCCCTCTCGCAGCGCATGCTGGACGAGGGCTACCTGCTGGCACCGGGCGCGCTGTTCCATGCCCAGCGCAAGCCCAGCACGCTGATGCGCATCAACTTCGCGACCACGCAGGACGCGGCGTTCTGGAAGAAGTACGGCGAGCTGGTGAAGAAGCTCTGAGCTTCAGAGCATCTGGTCGGGCGCGAACGGGCCGAGCACACGTACCAGCAGCTTCAGCCGCGCGCTCGCGCCGGGCTCGCTGTCCTCGTCGCCGAAGCCCGCGCCGGGCGGCGCGCGCCAGTGCAGGCGATTGCCGCGCCGCTCAAGGCGGTAGGCCGCGGTCTTCAACGTGTCCTCGATCTGCTTCGTTCCCTGCTGCGCGAGCGCGGCGCTGCGCACCACCAGCGCCACTTCGCTGTTCTTCAGCTGCGAGCGCAGGTCGAGGTTCATCGAGCCGATCACCGACAGCAGGCCGTCGATGATCACCGCCTTGGAATGCAGGCTGGCGCGCGAGGTGCTGCTCTTGGAGCCGCCGGGGCCGCCGCCGAACAGGCCACCGCTGCCGCGCCGCTGCCCGCTGCTTCCCAGCAGGTCCGCCGCGGTTTCGGGATCGGAGCGCATCTCGTACAGCTCGACGCCCATGTCCAGCAGCGCCTGCCGGTAGCGGGCATAGCCCGCGTGCGCTGCCGGTGCATCGTTGGACGCGAGCGAGTTGGTCAGCACGCGGATGCGCACGCCGCGCTGGCGCAGTTGCCCGTACACGGCCATCATGCGCTGCCCCGGCACGAAGTAGGGCGAGATGATCAGGACGTCGCGCCGTGCCTGCTGCATCAGCGCCAGCAGGCCGTCGACGACGGTGTCGCCGGCGTTGACCTCGTCGTCGCCCGGGCCCACCTTGCCCGGCTCGTCCACCAGCAGGATGGACGGTGCCCAGACGAGCGGGACGCTGCGCAGGTCCATGGGCGGGCGATCGGCCGCGACCACCGCCGTGGGCGTGACCGAAGGCAGCACCGTCGGCGAGACCGTGACCGGCAGCACCGGACCGGGGGGCTGCGCGTCGGAAGTCCGTGTCGCGGAGCCCGGCTCCGGCTTGCGCAGGCGATCCAGGTCCTCCGGATCGAGCAGCGTCTGCACCGGATAGGCGAGCTCGTCGTTCCAGAAGCGATCGAAGCTCACGGACATGTCGCGCACGATGCGGCCGGCCGCGAGCACGTCGAGATCCACGAAGTTCTGCTTGTCGCCACTGCCGAAATAGCGGTCGCCCAGGTTGCGGCCACCCGTGATGCCCCAGGCGTTGTCGGCCAGGAACAGCTTGTTGTGCATGCGCTTCTGCATGCGGCCGACGTCGTGCAGCGAGGTGAGGATGCGCCCGATCATGTTGCTGCGGTTGCCGGGCAGGGGGTTGAACAGGCGGATCTCCACGTTGGGCTCGAAGGCGAGGCGCAGCACCTGCGCGTCTTCGCCCACGGAGTTGAAGTCGTCCAGCAGGATGCGCACGTGCACGCCGCGCCGGGCCGCATCGCGCAGCCCTTGCAGCAGCACCTCGGTGCTGGCGTCGGCGTGGATGGCGTAGTACTGCAGGTCGAGGCTGCGCTGCGCGCCCGCGATCAGCGCGAGCCGGCTGGAGAGCGCCGCATCGACGGCGTCGAGGAGGTGGAAGGCCGAATCGCTGCGCGTGCCGGCTTCGGCCCGGCGCGCCTGCACCAGCTGCCCCAGGGGCGTGAGCTCCGGCTGGTTGAAGGCGGTGGAGGCGGTGCGTCCTTCGTTGGCCGGCAGGCTCGCGCAGCCGCCCGCGCCCCCGAGCAGGAACGCGATCGCGAGGCATCGCAGCAGGAGCAGCCACAAGGACTGGAAGGAGCGCGCGGCGATCGCGGGACTGCAGGTGGACATGGGTGCAGGCACTGTAGCCGTGCAGCCCGCGTGGCGGGGCTGCGGCCGGGTCGGCAAGGACCGGCTTTGCTTGCCGGTGCGCGCCTACAGCTGACCCAGCGCCTCCCAGCGCTCCAGTGCCGCCATCAGTTCGTCTTCGATCTGTTCGCTGCGTTGCGCGAGTTGCGCGGCGCGGGCGGGGTCGTCGCGGTACACCGCGCCGGCGGAGAGTTCGGCCTGGATCGCCTTCTGCTCCTGCTCCAGCGCCTCGATGCGCGCGGGCAGCGCCTCGAGTTCGCGCTGTTCCTTGTAGCCCAGCTTGCGCTTGGGGGCCGGGGTGGCGGCGGCGGGTGCGGCAGGTTTCTCCCGCACCGGGGCGGCGGCGGGGCCGCTCGCCGCCTCGGCGAGTTCGCGCGCGCGCTTCGACTGCGTGAGCCAGTCCTCGACGCCGCCCTCGTATTCGCGCCAGCGGCCGTCGCCTTCGAAGGCGATCGTGCTGGTGACGACGTTGTCGAGGAAGGCGCGGTCATGGCTGACGAGGAACACGGTGCCCTCGTAGTCCTGCAGCAGTTCCTCCAGCAGTTCCAGCGTGTCGATGTCGAGGTCGTTGGTGGGCTCGTCGAGCACCAGCACGTTGGCGGGCCGCGCGAACAGGCGCGCGAGCAGCAGCCGGTTGCGCTCGCCGCCGGAGAGCGAACGCACCGGCGAGCCCGAGCGCGCGGGCGAGAACAGGAAGTCGCCCAGGTAGCTCTTGACGTGCTTGCGCTGGCGGCCGATCTCGATCCATTCGCTGCCGGGGCTGATGAAGTCCTCCAGCGTCGCATCGGGGTCCAGCGCGCTGCGCATCTGGTCGAAGTAGGCCACCTGCAGGTTGGTGCCCAGGCGCACGCGGCCGCTGTCGGGCGCGAGTTCGCCCAGGATCAGCTTGAGCAGCGTGGTCTTGCCGGCGCCGTTGGGCCCCACCAGGCCCACCTTGTCGCCGCGCAGGATGGTGCTGCTGAAGTCGCGCACCACCACCTTGTCGCCGAAAGCCTTCGTCACGTGCGTGAGTTCGGCCACGATCTTGCCGCTCGGCTGGCCGGTGGCCACGTCCATGCTGACGCGCCCGAGCGCTTCGCGCCGCGCGGCACGGCGGGCGCGCAACTGCTCCAGGCGCGTGATGCGGCCCTGCGCGCGGGTGCGGCGTGCCTCCACGCCCTTGCGCACCCAGACTTCCTCCTGCGCCAGCAGCTTGTCGGCCCGGGCGTTGATCACCGCCTCCTGCGCGAGCTGTTCCTGCTTGAGCGCCTGGTACTGGGTGAAGTTGCCGGGGTAGGACAGCAGCCGGCCGCGATCGAGTTCGACGATGCGGGTGGCGACGCGGTCCAGGAAAGTGCGGTCGTGCGTGATCAGCACCACGCTGCCGCGGAACTCCAGCAACAGGTTTTCCAGCCACTCGATCGAATCGAGGTCGAGGTGGTTGGTGGGTTCGTCGAGCAGCAGTACGTCGGGGCGCCGCACCAGGGCCTGCGCCAGCGCCACCCGCTTGCGATTGCCGCCCGAGAGTGAGGCGATCGGCGCCTCCGGCTCCAGGTGCAGGCGGTGCAGCGTTTCGTCGACGCGCTGGCGCCAGTTCCAGCCGTCCTGCGCCTCGATGCGGGCCTGCAGCGCGTGCAGCCGGTCGAGGTCGCCGCTGCCGTGATGGGTGAACTCGTCGACCAGCGCGATCACGTCGGCCAGCCCGATGCGCACCGCCTCGAACACGGTGGCTTCCTCGGGCAGCAGCGGCTCCTGCGCGACGAAGGCAGCGTGCAGGCCCTGCTGGCGCTGGACCTCGCCGTCGTCGGGCAGCTCCAGGCCGGCCAGGATGCGCAGCAGCGAGGACTTGCCGGCGCCGTTGCGGCCGATCAGGCCCACGCGCTCGCCGGCCTCCAGCGAGAAATCCGCGTGGTCCAGCAGTGCGACGTGACCGAAGGCGAGCTGGGCGTCCGCGAGGGTGATGAGGGCCATGATGCGCAGCGAAAGCCAGCGAGGTTAGCACCGCCGCCGAGCGGGCGCCGCCGGATGACCGGCGGAAGGGTGCGTGGCTATAGTCGGATCTGCTGGCTAAGGGAGGGGTTCCGTGGACCTGAACATCAATGGCAAGCGCGTGCCGGTGCAGGCGGATCCCGCGATGCCGCTGCTGTGGGTGCTGCGCGACCTGCTGCAGATGACGGGCACCAAGTACGGCTGCGGCATCGGCGCCTGTGGCGCCTGCACCGTGCGCATCGACGGCCAGGCCGTGCGCTCGTGCATGACGCCCGTGGCCAGTGTCGGCGCGCGAGCGATCCAGACGATCGAAGGCCTGGGTACGGCCGGCAAGCCGCACCCGCTGCAGGCCGCGTGGATCGCCGAACAGGTGCCGCAGTGCGGCTACTGCCAGAGCGGCATGCTGATGGCCGCGGCGGCGCTGCTGGAGAAGAAGCCCAAGCCGACCGACGCCGACATCGAACTGGCGATGACCAACATCTGTCGCTGCGGCACCTACCAGCGCGTGCGCGCGGCCATCAAGCGGGCGGCGGGGATGCGCGCGTGAAGCGGCGGGCCTGGCTGCTGGGGACGACAGCCGGCATGGGCGCGCTGCTGGTGGGCTGGCTGGCCCTGCCGCAGCGCTCGCGCATCGGCCTGGCGCGGCTGATGGCGCCGGGCGAGGGCGACTTCGCGCTCAATGGCTGGATCAAGATCCTTCCCGACGGCGGCGTGGTGCTGGCCATGCCGCGCAGCGAGATGGGGCAGGGCGTGCATACGGCACTGCCACAGCTCGCCGCCGAAGAACTCGACGTGCCGCTGTCGGCGGTGCGGCTCGAGCAGGCCGGCTGGGATGCGATCTACGGCAACGTGGCCATGCTGTACGGCTACCTGCCCTTCCACCCGCGCGAGGAAGAGCGCGAGGACGGATTCGGGCGCGTGAAGGCGGGGCGCTGGCTGGTGGGCAAGGTCGGACGCGAGCTGGGCCTCAATGCGACGGGCGGGTCCTCGAGCGTGGCCGATGCCTGGGACACGGTGCGGCTCGCCGCCGCCACCGCGCGCGCCTCGCTGCTCGGCGCGGCTTCGCTGCGCTGGAAGTTGCCGACGGAAGAATTCCAGGTGAGCGACGGCGTGGTTTCGCATCCGTCCGGGCGCCGCGCCGGCTACGGCGAACTGGCGCGGGAGGCCGCGTCCACGCCGCCCGGGCAGGTGCAACTCAAGGAGCGCAAGCAGTGGCGCGTGATCGGCCGGCCGGCGCCGCGCCTGGATCTGGCGTCCAAGGTCAACGGGCAGGCCCGCTTCGGCATCGACGTGCGGCTGCCGGGGATGCGCTATGCGGCGCTGCGGCTGGCGCCTTCGCTGGGCGGAGCGCCGGGACGCATCGACGCCGCAGAGGCGCTGGCGCTGCCGGGGGTCGAGCGCCTCGTCCAGCTGCCGGCGTACGCGGGATCCAGTGCGGGCTTCGCGGTGGTGGCTTCGAGCTTCTGGCAGGCACAGCGGGCCGCGCAGGCGGTGGAGGTGGAGTGGCGCGCCGGCCCGGGCGGGGGCCCGGACTCCGCTGCCATCGCTCGGCGGCTGGAAGAGGCGGTTCGCTCGCGCGAAGGCTTCACCTTCTACAGCGAGGGCAATGTCGAAGCGGTCGCGGCGGGGGAGGGCTCCCGCACGATCGAGGCCTGGTACAGGGCGCCCTACCTCGCGCACGCCACGCTGGAGCCGATGAATGCGACGGCGCGGGTCGAAGGCGGGCGGGTGGAAGTCTGGGCGCCGACCCAGGTGCCGCAATCGTGCCGCGAGGCTGCGGCGCGGGTGGCCGGCGTGCCCGTCGAGCGGGTGGAACTGCACGTCACGTACCTGGGCGGCGGCTTCGGCCGGCGGCTGGAGGTGGACTATGTGGCGCAGGCCGTGCGGGTGGCGATGGACCTGCCCGGCGTGCCCGTGCAGCTGATCTGGCCACGCGAGGAGGACACCACGCACGATTTCTACCGGCCGGCGCAGGTGGCGCGGCTGCGTGCGACGCTGGACCGGCAGGGGCAGCCCCTGGCGCTGCAGATCCGGTCTGCGGGCGACGCGATCGCGCCGCGGTGGATGGAACGCGCTGCGCCGGGTCTTGCGGGCCCGATCGACCTGCCGGACAAGACGGGCGCCGAGGGGCTGTTCGATCAACCGTATGCGTTCGCCCACCAGCGCATCCAGCACGTCTTCACGCGCAGCGGCGTGCCCGTGGGCTTCTGGCGCTCGGTGGGGCATTCGCACAACGCCTTCTTTCTCGAGTCCTTCATCGACGAGATCGCGGCGCAGCTGCGGCAGGACCCGCTGGTGCTGCGGCGCAACCTGCTGCGCGACTCGCCGCGCCACCTCGCGGTGCTGAACCTGGCCGCGGAACGATCGGGCTGGGAGCGGGTGCCGCTGCCCGCGGGACGCGCGCGTGGGCTGGCCCTGCACGAGTCCTTCGGCTCGGTGGTCGCGCAGGTGGTGGAGGTCTCGCTGCAGGGGCCCTTGCCGCGCGTGCACCGGGTGGTCTGTGCCATCGACTGCGGCACCGTCGTCAATCCGCAGATCGTCGCGCAACAGATGGAGGGAGCGGTGGTGTTCGCGCTGAGCGCGGCGCTGCATGGCCGCGTCGACATCCGGCGCGGCGTCGTGCAGCAGCGGAACTTCCCCGACTATCCGATGCTGCGGCTGGCCCTTGCGCCCCAGGTGGAGACGTACATCGTGCCGAGCGCGCGCGCGCCCAGCGGCGTGGGTGAGCCGGGCGTTCCGCCCTTGGCGCCGGCTCTCGCGGGGGCACTGTTCGCGCTGACGGGGCAGCGGCATCGCTCCTTGCCGCTCACCGATTTGTCCTAGGTGTTTTCCCTGTGCTATAGTCCGTGGCTCTGTTGATCGGCGCACGCCGAAGGCGAATGCGGGTCGACAGAGGCCTTCCGAACCGGGCCGACGAAAGTCGGTGTAGAATCGAAGGCTTCGCTGATGACGATGGCGAAACGCGACGACGGTCCAGCCGAAGCGCGGTTCGCAAAGAAAACAGCGAAAAGAGTTGACGGATCTCTTCAAAATCAGTCATAATCGAGGGCTTCGCTGATCGCAGCGGGGCAAGCCGAAGGAGCTGGCGAAGAGCTGGTTTTGGAGGCGAAGGATCGTTAACAACATACAGCCGATAAGCGTGGGCGTTTGATGGTGGTGGCGCGAGTTGCCAAGTTCTTCGGAACAAATCAAACGCTCATATGAAGAGAAGTGAAGTTCACTTCGATTCTTT
>NZ_DASSVG010000674.1:0-5660 GCF_035706265.1 Ramlibacter sp.
CGGCAACCTGTCCAAGGCGCTGGCCGCCGCCACCGCGCGCTTCCTGCTGGTGAGCTTCACCACCGACTGGCGCTTCTCGCCGCAGCGCAGCCGCGAGATCGTCAAGGCGCTGCTGGAGAACCGGCGCAACTGCAGCTACGCCGAGATCGACGCGCCGCACGGCCACGACGCCTTCCTGCTGGAGGACCCGCGCTACCTGGCGGTGGTGCGTTCCTACTTCGACCGCATCGCGGCGGAGCCGGCCGAGGCGCCGACGCAGGACCTGCCCGCGGGAGCCGTGCTATGACCGACAAGGCCACCCTGCACACGATCGCGAAGCTGGTGCCGGCGGGCTCTCGCGTGCTGGACCTGGGCTGCGGCGACGGCGCGCTGCTCGACTACCTGCAGCGCGAGCGCGGCTGCAGCGGCTACGGCATCGAGATCGCCGACGAGAACGTGCTGGCCTGCGTGAAGCGCGGCGTCAACGTGATCCAGGCCAACCTGGATGCGGGCCTCACGATCTTCGAGGACGACACCTTCGACGTGGTGCTGCAGATCGACACCCTGCAGCACCTGCGCAATGCCGAATGGATGCTGCGCGAGACGGCGCGGGTGGGCAAGGTGGGCATCGTGGCCTTCCCGAATTTCGCCCACTGGCCGAATCGGCTTTCCATCGTGCGCGGCCGCATGCCGGTGACCAAGCGGCTGCCCTACCAGTGGTACGACACGCCCAACATCCGCGTCGGCACCTTCAAGGATTTCGAGGTGCTGGCCACCAAGAACCGGCTGACGATCCTCGATGCCTTCGGCCTGCAGGACGGCGAGGAGCGGCGCCTGCTGCCGAACCTGACGGCCGGCACCGCGGTGTTCAAGTTCGAGCGGGGCTGACGCCGCCGGCGCGCCGGCTCCGCGCCCGCAGGCGTCCGGAGCCCGCCCGAGCGCGTATGCTCGCGCCACACCCAATGGAGACAGACGCCAGATGAACATCCTGATCACCGGGGGCAGCGGCTTCCTCGGCGCGCGGCTCGCGCGCACCCTGCTCGCCAAGGGCGCGCTCGCACTGGCCGGCGGCCCCGCCCGGCCCGTCACCTCGATCACCCTCACCGACCGCGCGGCGCCGCCGGCCGACCTGCAGGCCGACGCCCGCGTGCGCTTCGTCGGCGGCGACCTGAACGAGCTGCTTGCCTCCGGCCAGCTGCCGCAGGCCGGCACCGACTGCGTGTTCCACCTGGCCGCGGCCGTGAGCGGCGAGTGCGAGGCCGATTTCGACCTCGGCATGCGCAGCAACTTCGCCGCCACCACTTCGCTGCTCGCCAACTGCCGCGCCCTGGGCACGCAACCCACGGTGGTGTTCGCCAGCTCGCTGGCCGTGTTCGGCAAGCTGCCGGACCGGCCCATGCCCACCGGCATCGACGACTTCACCCTGCCCACGCCGCAAAGCAGCTACGGCATCCAGAAATTCATCGGCGAGCAGCTGATGGCGGACTACGGCCGCAAAGGCTTCATCCGGGCCCGCAGCGTGCGCCTGATGACGGTGAGCGTGCGCCCCGGGCGGCCCAACGGCGCCGCCTCCGGCTTCCTCTCCGGCATGCTGCGCGAGCCGCTGGCCGGCGTGCGGGCGCAAGTGCCGGTGGCGGCGCAGACGCTGGTGGCGCTGGCTTCGCCGGGCCGCACCATCGAAGGCATCGTGCGTGCCGCCGAAGCCTCGGATGCCGAATGGGGGCCGCTCACCGCCGTGAACCTGCCTGCGCTGCGCACCACCGTCGGCGAGATGGCCGCGGCGCTGGAACGCGTGGCCGGCAGCGATGCCACCGGCCTGCTGGACTGGACGCCCGATCCCGCCATCGAGCGGCTGGTGAGCACCTGGCCCGGCGACGTGAAGTCCACCCGCGCGCAAGGCCTGGGCCTGCAGCCGGATGCCGACTTCGAGAGCATCCTGCGCGAATACGTGCGCGAGAACCCGCAGGCCGTGAAGCTGCCGGTGCGCTGAAGGGTCCGCCATGCCGCGCTTTGCCGCCAACCTCTCCATGCTCTATCCGGAGCATTCCTTCCTGGATCGCTTCGAGGCCGCCGCCCGCGACGGCTTCCAGGCGGTCGAATACCTCTTTCCCTACGAGCACGATGCTGGCGAGCTGGCCGCGCGGCTGAAGGCCCACGGCCTGCAGCAGGTGCTGTTCAACGCGCCACCCGGCCAGTGGGAAGCCGGCGAGCGCGGACTCGCCTGCCTGCCCGGGCGCGAGCCGGAGTTCCGCGAAGGCATCGTGCGCGCACTGCGCTACGCCGAGGCGCTGGGCTGCCCGCGCGTGCACGTGATGGCCGGCCTCGTGCCCGCGGGGCAGGACCGCAGTGCCCTGCGCGCCACCTACGTCGAGAACCTGCGCTGGGCCGCGCGCGAGGCGGCGCAGCAGGGCGTGAACCTGCTGCTGGAGCCGATCAACACGCGCGACATCCCCGGTTTCTTCCTCAATCGCCAGGACGAGGCGCACCAGCTGCTGTCGGAGATCGGCGCGCTGAACGTGCAGGTGCAGATGGACCTGTACCACTGCCAGATCGTCGAGGGCGACGTCGCCATGAAGATCCGGCAGTACCTGCCGACCGGTCGCGTGGGCCACTTCCAGATCGCCGGCGTGCCGCAGCGCCACGAGCCGGACCTCGGCGAGCTCAATTACGACTACCTGTTCTCCGTGATCGACGAGGTCTCGGCGGCCTGCGGCTGGGAGGGCTGGGTCGGCTGCGAATACCGCCCCGCGCGCGGCACCGAGCCGGGCGGCACGTCGGCGGGTTTGGGGTGGATGCGGAGCTGACGGGCCGGGCGCGGCTTTGCGTAGGCTGGGGCTGACCGCGCGCGACGCGCGCCGGAAGCCCAGCGCTTCCGCTGCACTCGGGTACCCCAAGGCTGCGTTAGGCTTCCGCCATGGCCCTGACCCTGGCGCGCCCCGTCCACAGCGAACTCCTGATCAAGAAAAGCCGCTTCATCGGGTGCGTGCAGCCGGTGGCCGGCCGCGCCGAGGCGCAGCAGGTGGTGGAGTCGCTGCGGGCGCAGCATCCGGGCGCGACGCACGTCTGCTGGGCGCTGCTGGCGGGCGGCCAGTCGGCCGCCAACGACGACGGCGAACCGGGCGGCACGGCGGGGCGGCCGATGCTGGAGGTGCTGCGCCACCAGCAGCTTGAAGGCGTGCTGGCGACCGTGGTGCGCTACTTCGGCGGCGTGAAGCTCGGTGCCGGCGGCCTCGTGCGGGCCTACACCGACGCGGTGGCGCAGGCGCTGCTGCAGGCGGAGAAGCTGCCGCTGCGCCGCACGCTGCAGTTCGCCTGCCGGGTGCCGTATGCGCTGGAAGGCCTTGTGCGCCGCGAGCTGCAGGCCGCCGGCGCGGCGCTCGGCGAGGTGCGGCACGAGGACGCGGTGCAGGTGGCGTTCAGCGTGAACGAGGATGCCGCCGACGCGCTGCGCGCGCGCTTGAATGAAGCGGGGCAGGGGCAGCTGGTTTGGGTGGAGGCGACCGCGAGGTGATTGCGGGCGCTGTCGGGATTCGATCCAATTCACCACCCTCCCGCAACTGCCGCAGGAACTCCATCGCCGCGGCGGGATTGCGTTCTTTCGCTGCGCTGATGAAGAACACGAACGCCTCGTTGCCGGCGTCCAGCGCGACCCACTCGCGCGCGCCGCGCACCCACGGCGCGATCGCTTCCGGCGTGTAGCCCGTTGGGCACGCCGACTCGCTGCGCATCAGCCGCAGGTAGGCCAGCTCGCCACGCGCGTGCGGGATGGCGGGGAACTTGTCGGAATCGGTGTAGACCGTAGTGCAGCCATGCCGCGCGAGCAGCTCGAGGTATTCCTCGCAGGCGAAGCTCGGATGCCGCACGTCGAGCACGTGGCGCAGCGGCCGGCCCTGCACTTCGCGGGGCAGCAGGCGCAGGAACTGCTCCAGGTCGTCGGCGCGGAAGGGCGTGGTCGGCATCAGCTGCCACAGGATCGGCCCGAGCTTGTCGCCCAGTTCGGCGATGCCGCTGCCGACGAAGCGCTCGATGCCCTCGCCGGCCGACGCGAGCTCGCGCCGGTGGGTGGTGAAGCGGTGCGCCTTCAAGGCGAACACGAAGCCCTCGGGCGTCTCGTCGCGCCACTTGGCGAAGGTGGAGGGCTGGAACGTGCTGTAGAAGGTGCCGTTCACCTCCACGGCCGTCAGCTGCCGGCTCGCGTAGTGCAGCTCCTTCGCATGCGGCAGGCCCGCCGGATAGAAGTTGTTGCGCCAGGGCTCGAAGGTCCAGCCGCCGACACCGACGTGGATGCGTTGTTCCATAAGGGGCTAGAGGCTAGAGGCCAGGGGAATACCGGCCGCATCCTAGCCCGGCGGCGCGCCGCCGCGTACAGTTGCAGTCTGGCTGTTTCCCCTAGTCTCTAGCCCCTCTCCCCATGAACAAGCCCCGCGACCTCCCTGCCACCCTCCTCGACAGCGCCCGCGCGCTCGACCAGGTCAGCCGCCAGTGGGACGGCGACATCGTGCGCCAGCTCACCGACTACATCGCCATCCCGGCCAAGTCGCCCGGCTTCGATCCGCAATGGGAGCAGCACGGCTACATCGAGACGGTGCTGCGCAACGCCGCGCAATGGGTCGAGGCGCAGAAGGTCGAGGGCCTGAAGCTGGAGATCGTGCGCCTGCCGGGCCGCACGCCGGTGCTGTTCTTCGAGATCGAGGGCACCAAGGCGGGCGCGGCGCAGACGATCCTGATGTACGGCCACCTGGACAAGCAGCCCGAATTCACCGGTTGGCGCTCCGACCTCGGGCCGTGGACGCCCAAGTACGAGGACGGCAAGCTCTACGGCCGCGGCGGCGCCGACGACGGCTACGCCGTCTACGCCAGCATCGCGGCGGTGCAGGCGCTCAAGGCGCAGGGCAAGCCGCACGCGCGCATCGTCGGCCTGATCGAGACCTGCGAGGAGTCGGGCTCCTACGACCTGCTGCCCTACGTGGACGCGCTGCGGCCGCGCCTGGGCGACGTCGGCCTGGTGATCTGCCTCGACTCCGGCGCCGGCAACTACGACCAGCTGTGGCTCACCACCTCGCTGCGCGGCCTGGCCGGCGGCACGCTGAAGGTGCAGGTGCTGACCGAGGGCATCCATTCCGGCGACGCCTCGGGCCTGGTGCCCTCCAGCTTCCGCATCATGCGGCAGGTGCTCGACCGGCTGGAGGACAGCCGCACCGGCCGCCTGCTGCCCGCCAGCTTCCATTGCGAAGTGCCGGCCGACCGGCTGGAACAGGCCCGGGCCACCGCCGCCATCCTGGGCGAGGAGGTCTACAAGCGCTTCCCGTGGGCCCACGCGGACTGCGGCGGCTCCACCGTCTTCGCGCTGCCGACCACCACCGACCCGGTGGAGGCGCTGCTCAATCGCACCTGGAAGCCGACCCTCTCGGTCACGGGAGCCGAAGGCCTGCCCGCGCTGCAAGACGCCGGCAACGTGCTGCGCCCCTATACCGCCTTCAAGCTGTCGCTGCGGCTGCCGCCGCTGATCGACGCCGCGCAGGCGGTGCAGGAGCTCAAGGCGCTGCTGGAAGACAACGCGCCCTACCAGGCGGTGGTGACCTTCGAGCCCAATGGCGCGGCCTCGGGCTGGAACGCGCCGGCGACGACGCCATGGTTCGCGCAGGCGCTCGATGCCGCCTCGCTGGCGCACTTCGGCGCGC
>NZ_DASSVG010000675.1:0-6538 GCF_035706265.1 Ramlibacter sp.
CAACATCGCCAACGCCAGCACGCCCGGCTATGTGCCGCAGCAGGTTTCCTTCGACGCCCACCTGGCCGAAGCGCGCGCGGTCTTGGGTGAGAAGGGCGCGCTGGACCTGGCCGCGGTCGAGACCTTGCGCGCCGATCCCGAGCCGATGTTCGACGCCGCCGGCCAGCCAGCGCCGGTGCAGCTCGACGCGCAAATGAGCGAGCTGGCGCGCAACGGCGTGGAGTACCAGGCGCTGGTGCAGGGCCTGTCGCGCCATCTCGCCTTGCTGGCGCTGGCCGCCGGCGACGGCAGGAGGTAGGCACATGGACTTCTCGCAAGCCTTCGCCATCAGCGCCGCCGGCATGTCGGTGCAGCGCATGCGGGTCGAAGTCGCGGCCCTCAACCTCGCCAACGCGCACAGCGTGCAGGCGCCCGGCGCGGCGGCCTTCCAGCCGCTGCGCGTGCTGGTGAGCCCTTCGGTGCCCTTCGATGCTCTCGTTTCCGAGGGCCTGCAGCCCGGGGCGCTCCCCGGTGCCACCGTGCAGGCGACGGAAGTGTCGCCGCGGCTGGTGCACGACCCCGGCCATCCGCTGGCCGACGCGCGCGGCTTCGTGCACCAGGCGGCCGTCGATCCCGCCACCGAGATGGTCACCCTGATGAGCGCGATGCGCTCCTACGAGGCGAACGTGGCGGCGCTCAATACGGCCCGCACGCTGGCCCTGAAGACGCTGGAGATCGGGAGGGGCACATGAATCTCGAGGCGATCCAGGCCATGGGCCTGCACGACGAGGTGCCGGGCACCGCGCCGGTTGCCGCGCCCGTGGCAGAGGGGCCGGGGTTCGGCGCCCAGGTCGCACAGGGCCTGCAGGCGCTCAACCAGCAGCTGCTGGCGAGCCAGGTGGACCTGCAGCGCCTCGCCGCCGGCGAGACGGCCAACCTGCACGAGGTGATGGTACGGCTGGAGGAAAGCCGCATCGCCTTGCAGTTCGCGCTGCAGGTACGCAACCGCGCCCTGGAAGCCTACCAGGACGTGATGCGGATGCAGGTCTAGCGATGGAGCCGGCATGAAGACCTGGTGGAACACGCTGGCGCCGCACGCACGCCTCGCATTCCTTGCCGCCTGCGCGGTGCTGCTGCTGGTCTCCGGCGCGGCCGGCTGGTGGCTGCTGCGGGGCGATCCGGCCGTGCTGTTCTCCGAGCTGCGCGAGCAGGATGCGGCCACGCTCGCCGGCGAACTGGAGAAGCTGAAGATCCCCTACTCGGTGGCGGACCAGGGGCGCACGCTGCTGGTGGACCGCTCGCAGGTGCACGCCGCGCGCATGAAGCTGATGGGGCGTGACCTGCCCCTGCACGGGACGGTGGGCTTCGAGGTCTTCAACAACAGCGACTTCGGCATGACCGAGTTCGCGCAGAAGATCAACTACCAGCGCGCGCTGCAGGGCGAACTCACGCGCACCATCCTGGCGTTTGCCGCGATCCGCGATGCGCGTGTGCACCTCGCCCTGCCGGAACAGGGCCTCTTTCGCCAGAACACCGCGCGCCCCAAGGCGGCGATCACGCTGACGCTGCGAGCGGGGCAGGCCTTGCGCGGCGAGCAGGTGAGCGGCATCCAGCGCCTGGTGGCCGCTGCCGTGCCGGGCCTGCAGGCGCAGGAAGTGACCATCGTCGACCAGCGCGGGGTGGCGTTGACGCGCATCGCCGACGCGGAAGCCGAAGCAGCGGGCGGCCTCGGCGCCGCGCGGCTGGAGCTCAAGCGCGAGATGGAGAACTACCTGGCGCGCAAGGCGGCGGCCGTCCTGGACCAGGCCTTCGGTGCCGGCCAGGCGCTGGCCAGCGTGGACCTGGTATTGGACATGGACCAGGTCCGCGTTACCACAGAGGACGTGCTGCCGGCGTCGGACGCGCGCGGCGGCCCGGCCACCGGCGTGCTGGTGCGCGAGAAGGAGTCGGCGCGCGACAGCGCCAGCCCGGACGCGCGCACGGCCGATGCGCGCGGCACGCGCGGCAGCAGCGTGCAACGCGACGTCGAATACCAGGCGGGCCGGCGGGTCGAGCAGGTGGTGAGCCAGCCGGGCGCGGTGCGGCGCATCCAGGTGGTGGCGGTCGTGCGCCAGGCATTGGCAGCGGAACAGCGCGAGCAGGTGCAAAAGCTGGTCGCCGCCGCCGTCGGCGCGTCGGCGGAACGCGGCGACACGGTGGTGGTGCAGGCGCTGCTGCCCGCGGCCGCGGCGGCGATGACCGTGCCTGCGCCGGAGCCACTGCCCACGATGATGACGGCGCGCCCCGCGGCGTCCCCGACGGAGCCGATCGAACTGGCGGACTTCTGGGGGCTGCCAGCCATGGCCGCATCGCTGGCGCTTGCACTGCTCGCTCTGCTGGCGCTCCTTTGGTCGCGGCACCGCCGAAGCGGGCCACGCCACCCCGAGCTGCCCCGGCTGACGCAGGCCCAGCGCGAAGCGGCACTGCAGCAGGTGCGCGGCTGGATCCTGGAAGCCAGCGCAACGCCGACGGCGGCACCCTCGCCGCAACGCGGGAGAAGCGCATGACGAACACGATGCCGCTGCCCACGCCGGCCCACCGCGCCGCACTCACCCTGCATGCCCTGTCCGGGCCGGACCGGCAATGGGTCTTGGCGGCTCTCAGCGACGGGCAGCGGGAGACATTGAACCGCCTCCTGCAGGAACTGGAGCAGCTGGGGATCCCGCGCGACGCCGAACTGGCGGCGGCGCTTGCTGCGGAATCTACCGGCGAGGAAAGCGGCGCGCGGGCGCTGCGGGCCTTGGACAAAGCCGGCGTGCACCGGCTGGCCGAAATCCTTTCCGCCGAGCCGCCGCGCCTGGTCGTGGCGCTGCTGGCCGGCGCGCCGTGGCCCTGGCGCGAGCGACTGCTCGCCCTGCTGTCGCCCACCTTCCGGCGCGAGGTCCAGCGGCACGCCGGCGGCGCGCCGCCACCGCCTTTGCTGCACGACACCATCGTTGCGCAACTCGTGCCGGTCCTCCACGCGCATGCAGCGCGAGCGGCGCGAAGCTCGCGCTGGCAGGCGCTGCGGCGTCGCCTCGCCGCCCTGGGAGGACAGCGATGAGTGGCGCACCTTCCAAGGCGGCGGCGGTGCTGCGGGGCGTCCACTTCGAGCCGGCTCCCTTGCGGCTCGGGCGCGTCGGTGCGAGTGTGGCGCCGGAGGCGGCAGGGCAGGCGGGGATCGAGGCGTGCGCTCGCAACGAGGTTCCGCGGCAGGCGCACGCCCATGACGAGGCGTCGCGGCCAGCCAGGAGCCATGACGCGGCACTGCGCGAGGCCCACGCCCAGGCCGTGCGCGCGGGACACGAGGCAGGCCGGCGCGAAGGCTACGAAGAGGGGTTGCGTCAGGGTCATGAGGAGGGCGTGCACGCCGGCCGCGCGGAAGGCTTGCGCGAAGGCCGCGCCCAGGGGGCGGAGGAGATCCGCCAGGCCACGCAGCGCGCCGTGGCTGAAGCGGAACTGCGCTCGAAGGCGCAGCACGAGCGCCTGCAGTGCGTCGCGCAGCATGCCCACGACGCCATGGCCGACCTGCTCTGGTCCGCGCAGGACGACATGGTGGCCCTGTGCTACGAAACCCTGTGCCGCATCGTCGGCGAGCACGCCGTGCAGCCCGCGTTCGTGCGGGCGCAACTGGCCCATGTGCTGGCGCAGCACGGCGCGGCGGAGGTGGTGCTGCACTTCCATCCGCAGGATGCCGAACTGCTGCAGTCCGGGCCAGGCACCGCGCGGTTCAAGGCGGTTCCCGATCCCGAGGTGGCGCTCGGAGGCTGCATTCTCAAGACGGCCTCCGGCGCGCTCGACGCCCGGCTGGAAACGATGCTCCAGGCCTGCAAGGAGGCGCTGAGCGAGGCGCGTGCAGCCGCGCAGCCGCAGCGGCCCGAAGGGAAGGCCGCATGAACCTCCTCTCCGGCTACCGCGACGCCTTGCGTTCAACCGAATTGGTGCAGCGCATCGGCTGGGTGCGCCGGCTGCAAGGCCTCGCAATCGAGGCCGAGGGCCCGCAGGCGGACCTGGGCGAGATGTGCCGGGTGCTGCCGGCCGGCGTGGAGGCGGCCGGCCCGGTGCTCGCCGAGGTGGTCGGCCTGGAGCAGGGGCGCGTGGTGCTGCTGCCGTACGGGCCCTTGCGCGGCATAGGCGCGGGATCGAAGGTGCTGGCCCTGGGCCACGCGTCGCGCATCGGCGTCGGCCCGGGCCTCGTCGGCCGCGTGATCGACGGCTTCGGTGCAGCGCTCGACGGCGGCCCGGCGCCGGCGGCGGGCGGGTGGGCGGACCTGCATGCGAGTGCCACCAATCCCATGGAGCGCCCGCGCATCGCGCGCGTGCTGGAAACGGGGGTGCGCGCGATCGACGTGTTCCTGACGCTCGGCGAAGGCCAGCGCATGGGCATCTTTGCCGGCAGCGGCGTCGGCAAGAGCAGCCTGCTCGGAATGATCACCCGCCACGCCCGGGCCGACCTCAACGTGGTGGCCCTGATCGGCGAGCGCGGGCGCGAGGTGCGCGAGTTCATCGAGGAGCAGCTGGGCGAGGAAGGGCTGCGGCGCTCCGTCGTCGTCGTCGCCACCTCCGAGCAGCCGGCGCTCGCGCGCATCCGGGCCGCCCATGCGGCCGTGGCCATCGCCCGCCATTTCGCGCAGCAAGGCCGGAGGGTCCTGCTCACCATGGATTCGGTCACGCGCCTCGCAATGGCGCGGCGCGAGGTAGGCCTGGCCGCCGGAGAACCGGCCACGGCGCGCGGCTACACGCCTTCGGTGTTCGCGGAGCTGCCGCAGATCTGCGAACGCTGCGGCACCCTGCCGGGCGGCGGCTCGATCACGGCCTTGCTCACGGTGCTGGTGGAAGGCGACGACCTCAACGAACCCGTGGCCGACAGCATGCGCTCGATCCTCGACGGCCACGTGGTGCTCTCGCGCGAGCTCGCGCAGCAGGCCCACTTCCCCGCGATCGACCTGCTGCGCAGCGCCAGCCGGCTGATGAAGGACCTGGTTCCCGCGCCGGAGCGGCAGCTGGTGCGCGAGGCGGTGCGCCATCTCGCCGTGCTGGAGCGCAATCGCCAGCTGGTGGAACTCGGTGCCTATGCCAAGGGTGCCAATCCCGCCCTCGACGCGGCGTTGGCACTGGAGGCGCCTCTGTTCGCTTGGCTGCGGCAGGAATCCGGCGGCGCGCCGCGCGCGCAGGCGCTGCAGCAACTCGGCGCGATCCTCGCGCAGCGGAGCGCGCCATGAGCGGGCGCAAGAACGGCGCGCCGGCGCTGCCGCGCGGTTTCCCCTGGCGACTCGCGCCGGTGGAGCGTCAGTTGGACGGCGCGGTGGAGAACGCGCGCCTCGCGCTGGCGCGTCTGCAGCAGCAGGACCACGCTTTGCAGCAGGAGGAAGGCCGCCGCAGCACGCAACGGCAGGAACAGCAAGGCCATGCCGTCCAGAGTGCGCAACGCGATGTCTTCGCCGGCGCGCAGGCGGCACGCTATCTCGCCCGCCTGCAAGCCGAGCGCGTCGCCGCGGCGACCGTGCGCGAAGCGCTGCAGCAGCGCGTCGCGGCTGCGCGCATCGGCTGTGCGGAGCGCCAGCGCCAGCTGGAATCGGTGCAGGCCCTTCGCGAGACCGCCCAGCGTGACCACGCGCAGGCGCAGTTGCGCCGCGAGTGGCGCGAGGCCGATGCCGCCTGGCTCGCGCTGACCCAGGCACGGCGCGCCGCGGCCCTGCGCAAGGTGGGAGAGACGCGATGAAGCTGCCGCTCGCAGACCTGCGCGTCGTGCTGCCAATGCCGCCCGCAGCGGCACTCCCGACCGGGCCGGTGCAGACCACGCACTGGCAGCTGCACATGCAGCGCGCCGAATCCACCCTGGCGCTCAGCGAGCCCGTGCAGATTCCGCCAAGACAGCCCGAAGACGAAGCCACGGAGCTCGAATCCTGCGGCGCGCCCGTACTGATTGGCGGGCCGCCTGAAGCCAGCGCGCAGCGGTCCATCGCAATCCGACCGGCCCCGGCCGAAGAGCCCCTGCCGCCACAGCTCGCCCCGGAGCGCGAACCCGAGCGCTCGCCGGTGCGCCTGCACGTGCAGCCGCTGCCCGGCGAAGGCCTGCAGGTCTGGCTCGGCATCGACGGCGACGCGGCGCTCGTCGCGCAGCGGGCCAGCGCCGCGGTGGCCGACCTGCGCCGCAGCCTGCACGCCGCCGGCGAGCGCATCGCTGCGCTCGTGTGCAACGGCACGCCGGTCGACGCCCGCGCCTCTTCCAGTGCCGCGCCTGCGGCGCGAACCCCATCGTTTCCCTCGAAGGATGCACCATGACCATCGGCTCCGTTGCACCGCCGGCCGCCGGTGCGGCCACCAACGCGCTCGGCCTGCAGGATTTCATGAAGGTGCTGCTGACGCAGCTCACGTTCCAGGATCCGCTCAAGCCCATGGACAACCAGGCGTTCATGGCGCAGATGGCGCAATTCACCGCGCTGGACCAGACGCAGCAGCTCAATGTGCGCATGCAGCAGATGCTGGAGAACGAGGCTGCGCTGCAGTCGATCGGCCTCCTGGGTCGCACGGTCGAAGT
>NZ_DASSVG010000676.1:0-2960 GCF_035706265.1 Ramlibacter sp.
GGCCCGGGCCTGCGCCGCCGCGGCCGGCGCGGTGAAGCCCGCGTCGGCGCTCAGCCCCGTGAGGCGGGCCGACTCGGCCCGCGAGCGCGCGTCGTTGCGTGCCACCTCGAGCTGGCGCTCGCAGACGCGCAGGTCCACGTAGGTGGTCGCGGTTTCCGCGGCCACGGCGACCCGGGCGTCGTGCCAGCCGGCGGCGGCGCCGCGCAGCCGGGCCGCGGCCGCGTCGGACTGGGCGTCGCGGCCGCCGAAGAGGTCGATCTCCCCGGAGGCCTGCAGGCCGGATTGGGTGATGGTGGTCGGCGGCAGGGCGACGCCCGCGGCGCTGGCGGCGCCGCCGGCGCCCGCAGCTCCACCCGCTCCAGCGGCCCCGCCGGCACCTGCCCCCGCCCCCGCCCCGCCGCCGGTGCCACTCCCGGTGCCTGTTCCACTGCCCCCACCTGCGCCCGCGCCAGCCGCGCCGAACCCACCGGCCCCGCCGAAGCCGCCTTGCGTGTTGCCGCGCACGACGGCCAGGCTGGCGTCCAGCGCCGGCAGCAGCGCCGCCTGCGCCGCGACCCGGTTGGCCCGGGCTTCGGCGATGCGCGTGGCGGCGGTCGCGACGGTGGGGCTGGCCGTCTGCGCGGCCTCGATCAGGTCGATCAGCAGCGGATCACCGAATTGCGTCCACCACTGGCGCAGGTCGGCCACGTTGCCGCCGTGCGGCAGCGGCGCCTGCCAGCGCGGTGGCTCCCTGGCTTCGACCGCGGCGGGCGGGCGGGGCAGGGCGCAGCCGGCGAGCGTGAGCGACAACAGCAAGCCGGCCGCCACGAGGGGGCGCGAAGGGGTCATGCCTGGACGTGCGAAGAGCCCGCCAGACTACCACCTGAGTCACCGTCGCGGTGGTAACGGCAGTCGCGCGTGTTCCTCGTAACGCGGAGGCGCCCTCAGCCGCAGTGGAGGGCCCGTGAACGCCTCAGCCGAACACATGACGCCAGAGCGCCACGATCGCGTCGCGCTCTGCGGCCAGGCGTTCCTCGGGCAACTGCGTGGTCTCCTCGTTCAGCCGCGCGTGGTGCTGGAGGCGGCGCATTTCGCGGTAGGCCGCGGCGGCGCGCTGGCCCACCTTGGGCGGCAGCAGGCCGGCGGCCTCGGCGCGCTGCAGCAGCGCGATGTTGCCCACGTTCGGGATCAGCTCGGGATGCTGCGCCGACTGCGACAGCACCAGGAACTGCACGGCAAACTCCGCATCCACCATGCCGCCCGGGCTGTGCTTGAGGTCGAAGCGGCCGGCGCGCACCGGGTGGGCGCTGCGCACGCGCTCGCGCATGGTGACGATCTCGCGCCGCAGCGCATCGACGTCGCGCGGCGCCGTGATGACGGCCTGCCGCACCGCGTCGAACCGGGGCCGCAATTCCTCCAGCCCGGTGACGAAGCGCGCCCGCGTCATCGCCTGGTGTTCCCAGGTCCACGCCGTGTTGCTGCCGCGGCGCTGCTGGTAGTCGTCGTAGGAGCGGAAGGTGGTGATCAGCAGGCCCGAGTTGCCGTTGGGCCGCAGCGCGGTGTCGATCTCGAACAGGTCGCCCTCGGCCGTCTTGGTGGACAGCCAGATGATGATCTTGCGCACGAAGGCGGCGTACGCCTCGGGCGCGCGCTCGTCCTCGTCCTCGTAGACGAACACGATGTCGAGGTCGCTGCCGTAGCCCAGCTCCTTGCCGCCCAGCTTGCCGTAGCCGAGGATGGCGAAGGCCGGCGTGTCGCGGTGCCGCTGCTTCAGGCGCTCCCAGCACCAGCGGGCGGTGATGTTCAAGGTGGCGTCGGCCAGCGCGCTCAGCTCGTCGGCCACCTGCTCCACGGTGAGCACGCCCTCCACGTCGCGCGCCAGCGTGCGGAACAGCTCCGCATGGTGGGCCCGCCGCAGCAGGTTGAGGAGCATCTCGTCGTCGTCCTCGCCGGTGATCTGGACGGCGCGCTTGCGGTGCTCCAGCTCGCGCTCGAACTCCCGGGCGTCGAAGCGCTCCGTGAGCAGCCCCTCGCTGGCCAGCTCGTCGATCACGCCGGGGTGCTGGATCAGGTAGCGGGCCGGCCAGCGGGCCGCGCCCAGCAGCCGCAGCAGCCGCTCGTGCACGCCCGGGCGCTCCCACAGCAGCGCGAGATAGCTCTCGCGGCGCAGCAGCGGCTCCATCCAGTCGACCATGCGCAGTGCCGCTTCCTCGGTGACGCGGCCTTCCTGCAGCCACTGCGCCGTGCGCGCGACCAGGCGCGAGAGGCGCTGGCGCGCGTCGTCGCGCAGCGCCATCACGCGCGGATGCTTCAGCCAGCCGTGGATGCGCTGCTGCAGTTGCGCCGGCAGCAGCTCCAGCAGCTCGTGCAGGTCGGGCGGCGGCTTCCCCCCTTTGGGTCCGTTGCAGCCCTTGCACTCGGTGCTGCCGCCCAGCTTGCCGTAGCCCAGGATGGCGAACAGCGGCACCTCGCGGTGGCGCTGCTTCAGGCGCTCCCAGCACCAGCGCGCCGTGATGGACAGGGTGGCGTCGGCCAGCGCGCTCAGCTCGTCGGCCACCTGCTCCACCGTGAGCACGCCTTCCACGTCGCGCGCCAGCGTGCGGAACAGCTCCGCATGGTGGGCTCGGCGCAGCAGGTTGAGGAGCATCTCGTCGTCGTCCTCGCCCGTGATCTGCACGGCGCGCTTGCGGTGCTCCAGCTCGTGCTCGAATTCGCGGGCATCGAAGCGCTCCGTGAGCAGCCCGTCGCTGGCCAGCTCGTCGATCACCCCGGGATGCTGGATCAGGTAGCGGGCCGGCCAGCGGGCCGCGCCCAGCAGACGCAGCAGCCGCTCGTGCACGCCGGGGCGTTCCCACAGCAGGGCGAGATAGCTCTCGCGGCGCAGCAGCGGCTCGATCCAGTCGACCATCCGCAGGGCCGCCTCCTCGGTGACGCGGCCCTCCTGCAGCCACTGCGCCGTGCGGCCGATCAGGCGCGACAGG
>NZ_DASSVG010000677.1:0-4203 GCF_035706265.1 Ramlibacter sp.
GTTGGCGATCAGGTGCCCCTCGGCGTCGAACAGCGCGCAGGAAAAATCCAGCCGCTCCTTGATATTCACCGAGTAGGCCGTGTTCTGCAGCCTGAGGCCCATCTGCTCGGCGATCGACATGTACAGGTTGTTGAAGATCTCCAGCATCACAGGGTCGACCTGGGTGCCGAGCGCGGCGCGCGAGCGCCGCTCCTCCGTGCGCTCGAGCACGAGCCCGCCGCCGGGCGCGATGCGTGCGCGCCAGCCGGGCTCGACCACGGTGGTGGCGTTCGCCTCGGCGATGATGGCGGGGCCGGAGATCTGGTTGCCCGGAGCCAGCTTCTCGCGACGATAGAGAGGCGTTTCATGCCAGCGCCCGATCTTCTACGTCGGCTCCCGCGGACACCACGCCGACATCGGCGGCACCACGCCCGGCTCCATGCCGCCCTTCTCCACCCGCATCGAGGAAGAGGGCGTGCAGATCGACAACTTCAAGCTGGTCGACCGCGGCGTGCTGCGCGAGCAGGAGATGCTCGAACTTCTGCGCAGCGGGGCGTACCCGAGCCGCAACCCCGAGCAGAACATGGGCGACCTGAAAGCCCAGATCGCCGCCAACGCGAAGGGCGTGCAGGAATTGCGCCGCATGGTCGAACAGTTCGGCCTCGAGGTCGTGCAGGCCTACATGCGCCACGTGCAGGACAACGCCGAGGAGTCGGTGCGCCGCGTGATCACGCGCCTGAAGGATGGCGCGTTCACCCTGCCGCTGGACAACGGCGCCCGGATCCAGGTGGCGATCCGCGTCGACGCCGCCGGGCGCTCGGCCGAGATCGACTTCACCGGCACCTCGCCGCAGCAGTCCAACAACTTCAACGCGCCCAGGGCGGTCTGCATGGCCGCCGTGCTGTACGTGTTCCGCACGCTGGTGAGAGACGAGATCCCGCTCAACGCCGGCTGCCTCAAGCCGCTGAAGGTGATCGTGCCCGAAGGCTGCATGCTCAACCCGCGCCCGCCGGCTTCGGTGGTGGCCGGCAACGTGGAGACTTCCAGCTGCATCACCAATGCGCTCTACGGCGCGCTGGGCGTGATGGCCGCGAGCCAGTGCACGATGAACAACTTCACCTTCGGCAATGCGCGCTACCAGTACTACGAGACGATCTCCGGCGGCAGCGGCGCGGGCGGCCTCTTCGACGAGCAGGGCCGCTTGTGCGGCGGCTTCGACGGCACGAGCGTGGTGCAGACCCACATGACCAACTCGCGCCTCACCGATCCCGAGGTGCTGGAGTTCCGCTTCCCCGTGCGGCTGGAGAGCTACGAGATCCGCGCCGGCTCGGGCGGCGCCGGGCGCTGGCACGGCGGCAACGGCGGCGTGCGGCGCGTGCGCTTCCTCGAGCCGATGACGGCGAGCATCCTCTCCAACGGCCGCAAGGTGGCGTCCTTCGGCATGGCCGGCGGCCAGCCGGGGCAGGTGGGCATCAACCGCGTCGTGCGCGTGGACGGCCGCGTCGAGCCGCTGGACCACATCGGCTCGGCCGAGATGCAGCCGGGCGACATCTTCGAGATCCACACGCCGGGCGGGGGCGGGTTCGGCAGCTGAGAGGTTGGGCGTTCGGCGTTCGGCGTTGAGCGTGGCCGCACGCTCAACGCTCAACGCTCAACGCCCAACGCCCAACGCTCTATCATTGGGCGGATGAGCGACAAGACACCCGCAGGCGGGCCCTTCCTGGACGACCTGCCTTTCCCGAGCCGCTTCGAAAGCGAAGCGGCGCTCGAAGACTATCTCTCCATCCCTTCGCGCGACCTGGTGCGCGACCTCGCCCGCACCGAAGGCGACCTGATGATCCTCGGCGTGGGCGGCAAGATGGGCCCGACCCTGGCCCGCCTGGCCCGCAATGCGCTGCCCGCGTCGCGGCGCGTGATCGCGGTCGCCCGCTTCTCCGAGCCGGGCGTGCGCGAGGCGCTGCAGGCGCACGGCATCGAGACCATCGCCTGCGACCTGCTGGATCGCGCGGCGCTGCAGGCGTTGCCGCAGGCGCCCAACATCGTCTTCATGGCCGGGCGCAAGTTCGGCGCCGACGGCAACCTGCCCCTGACGTGGGCGATGAACGCGCACGTGCCGGCGCTGGTGGCCGAGACCTTCACCCGTTCGCGGATCGTGGCCTTCTCCACCGCCTGCGTGTACCCCTTCGTCCCGGTGACGGGGCAGGGCGCGAGCGAGGACGAGGTGCTGGCGCCGCCCGGCGAATACGCCAACTCCTGCGTCGGCCGCGAGCGGATGTTCGAATACTTCTCGCAGCTGCACGGCACGCCGGGGCGGCTGTTCCGCCTCAGCTACGCGATCGACATGCGCTACGGCGTGCTGGCGGACGTGGCGCTGAAGGTGTGGCGCGGCGAGCCGGTCGACGTGGCCATGGGCCACGTCAACGTGATCTGGCAGGGCGACGCCAACGCGCAGGCGCTGCGCTGCCTGGCCGTGGCCACCGTGCCCACCTCGCCGCTGAACGTGAGCGGGCCCGAGACCACCTCGATCCGCTGGCTGGCGCAGGAATTCGGCCGCATCTTCGGCAAGCCCGCCACCGTCACCGGCACCGAAGCGCCGACCGCCTGGCTGATGAACACCGGCGAGGCCGAGCGCCTGTTCGGCTATCCGCGCATCCCGCTCAAGCAGATGGTGGCCTGGGTGGCCGACTGGATCGCGCACGAGCAGAGGCTGCTCGGCAAACCGACCAAGTTCGAGAAGCGCGACGGACATTACTGAGCCCTGGCTGTCATCCCCGCGCAGGCGGGGATCCAGGCCCGGCCCCTTCACGAGAATTCCTCCATGCGTTTGAACCGATCCGACCTCCCGCAGGATGTCCTGCAGCTCCTCGCCGACGGCGCCGTCATCCCCGCCCACCCGCTGGCGCTGGACGCGCGCCGCCAGTTCGACCGCCGCCGACAGCGCGCGCTCACCCGCTACTACGTCGATGCAGGCGTCGGCGGCCTCGCCGTCGGCGTGCACACGACGCAGTTCGCCATCCGCGAGCACGGCCTGTACGAGCGCGTGCTCTCCGCCGCGATGGAAGACCGCCTGGCCTGGACCGACCGGCCGATGGCCATGATCGCCGGCCTGTGCGGCCGCACCGAGCAGGCCCGCAAGGAAGCCCGCATCGCGGTGGGCCTGGGCTACCACGCCGGCCTCCTGAGCCTCGCCGCGCTCTCGTCCGCCTCGGAGGACGAAATGATCGCCCACTGCGAGCAGGTGGCGCAGGAGATCCCGCTGGTGGGCTTCTACCTGCAGACCGCCGTCGGCGGGCCGACGCTCTCGCATGCCTTCTGGCGCCGCTTCGCCTCGATCCCGAACGCGCTGGCGATCAAGGTGGCGCCCTTCCACCGCTACCGCACGCTCGACGTGGTGCGCGGGCTGGTGGACGCCGGCGCCGAGGAGCGCGTGTTCCTCTACACCGGCAACGACGACCACATCGTGCTGGATCTCGCGCTGCCCTTCACGGCCATGCGCGAGGGCCAGCCGGTGACGGTGCGCTTCCGCGGCGGCCTGCTGGGGCACTGGTCGGTGTGGACGTCCTCCGCGGTGCAGCAGCTCAAGACCATCAAGTCCACGATCGCGGCCCATGGCGGCGCGCTGCCGCCGGAGCTGCTGGCGCTGGACTCGCGCGTGACCGACTGCAATTCCGCCTTCTTCGACGTGAAGAACAATTTCCACGGCTGCATCGCCGGCTGCCACGAGGTGCTGCGGCGCCAGGGGCTGCTGGAAGGCATCTGGTGCCTGGATCCGGAGGAGGGCCTCGGCGCCGGCCAGTCGGAGGAAATCGATCGCGTGGTCCGCCAGCACGCAGACCTGGCGGACGACGCGTTCGTCAAGGCGAACCTGGAGAAGTGGCTGTCGTAAACTGCGCCAGTGCGCATTTCGTAGGCTGGCGCTGAGCCGCGCAGCGCGAAGCCCAGCGATGCGCGAGCGCAGCGAAGCGCTGGGCTTCCGGCGCGCATTGCGCGCGGTCAGCACCAGCCTACGAACAGCCACCCCGCAGCGCGGCGCGTGGGCGCGCCCCCCGCCTTACTTCTTCGCCGACGCCGCCGGCTTGGCGGCGGCCGCCTTGTCTTCCTTCTTGTCGGACTTGGCCACGGCCTTCGCTTCCTTCTTCTCCGGCGTCGCGGCCTTCTTCTCGTCCTTCATCGCCGGCTTGCCGCCGAATTCCCGGTGGTACTCCTCGCCGTTGACGCGCAGCC
>NZ_DASSVG010000678.1:0-2171 GCF_035706265.1 Ramlibacter sp.
GTTGCGCGGCAACGCCGGCGAGGAAGACCACGCTCTCGCCTTCGAGGAAGGCGCCGACGAAGAGCGCCAGGTAACCGAGCGGGGCGATGGGACTTCTAGACGATCTTGCGGCTGCGCAGGGCCTCGACCTGGGCGGCGTCGTAGCCGAGCTCGGCCAGGATCTCTTCGGTGTGCGCGCCCAGCTCCGGCGTGGCCGTCGCCATCCGGGCCGGGGTGCGCGACAGCTTGACCGCCTGATTGAGGATGCGGATCTCGCCGAGCTTCGGGTGGCGCACGGCGGCGGCCGCCTCCAGGTGGCGCACCTGCGGGTCGGCGAAGACCTGGTCCATGGTGTAGATCGGCCCGGAGGGCACCCCTGCCTCGTTCAGGATCTCGATCCACTCGGCGGTGGTGCGGCCGACGGTCACTTCGTTGATGGCGGCATTCAGCTTGCCGCGGTGCCGGGCTCGCCCCGGCTCGTCGGCAAAGTCCGCATCGGCCAGCCACGCCTCGCGGCCGAGCGCCTTGCAGAAGCGCGCCCAGATGGTGTTTCCCGACGCGCCGATGTTGATGTAGCCGTCGCGCGTGCGGTAGGCGGAGGTCGGCATGGAGTGCGGATGGTCGTTGCCGACCTGTGCCGGCACGTCGCCGGTCATGAGGTAGCGCGCCGCCTGGAAGTCCATCAGGCCGATCTGTGCCTGCAGCAGGCTCGCCTGGACCCACTGGCCCTCCCCCGAGCGCTCGCGCTCGTGCAGCGCGGTGAGGATGCCGAGGGCGGCATACAGGCCGGAAGCCACGTCCGCCACGGCGGTTCCCGCGCGCATGGGGCCGCGGCCCGGCTCGCCGGTCACCATCATGAGGCCGCCCATGCCCTGGGCGATCTGGTCGAACCCTGGGCGCTTGCTATAGGGGCCGTCCTGGCCGAAGCCGGAGATCGAGCCCAGGACGATGCGCCGGTTCACCTTGCGCAGCGACTCGTAGTCCACGCCCAGGCGGAACTTCACGTCCGGGCGGAAATTCTCCACCACCACGTCGGCGCGCTCGACCAGCTTCATGAAGATGGCGCGTCCCTCCGCCTCCTTCAGGTTGAGCGTCATGGAGCGCTTGTTGCGGTGCAGGTTCTGCATGTCGAACCCGTGGCGCGGCCCGCTCATGGTGTCGACCTCGACCGAAGGCGGCAGCTCCACCTTGATGACGTCGGCGCCGAAATCGGCGAGCTGCTTGACGCAGCTGGGCCCGGCGCGCACGCGCGTCAGGTCGAGGACACGAAAATGCGCGAGCGCGCTGGCGGCAGGCTGGTGGGGCATGGACTAATATTAATGCGTGCAAACCCCGGCGGACGTGGTCCGCAGCTACCTGGAGGCGTGGGCCGACCGCGACCTGCCGCGCGCGAAGGGCTTCCTGGCCCCGGGATTCACCATGGTCTATCCGGGCGATGCGCGCTTTTCGCGGCTGGAGGACCTGGCGGCGCAGATGGCGCAGCGCTACCGGGGCGTGCGCAAGCGCTTCGAGCGCTTCGACGAGGCGCCGGCGCCGGAAGGCACCGCGGTGTACTGCTTCGGCACGCTCTACGGCGAATTCGCCGACGGCCGGCCCTTCGAGGGCGTGCGCTTCATCGACCGCTTCACGGTGAAAGACGGCCGCCTGGTGGATCATCGCGTCTGGAACGACCTGCCGCGCTAGGCCGGCGCCCTGTTTCGACGTCCCCACTTCTAGGGCCCGCGGCCTTGTGATAAGTCTGGTCCCCGGATGAAGCGCGAAGTCATCAAGGGCTCGGGCACGCCGGCGCCGATGGCGCACTACTGCGAGGGCGTGCTCGCGGGCGACACGCTGTACGCCGCCGGCCAGATCGCCTCCGACTACAAGACCGGCGTGCCGCCCGAGGCGCGCCAGGATCCGGCCTTCCCCTACTACGGCTCGGACATCCAGAAGCAGGCGCGCTACGTCCTCGGCAACCTGCGCAAGGTGTTCCAGGCCGCCGGCTGCGACCTGAAGGACGTGGTGAAGTCGCAGGTGTTCCTCACCGACCTCAACGACTTCTACTACTTCGACCAGGTGTGGAAGGAGTTCTTCCCCTCGCCGCCGCCGCGCACCACCGTGCAGGTGAGCGGCCTGCTCGTCCCCGGCTGCAAGGTGGAGATCGATTTATGGGGAATACGGTCCGCAGTAAGAAGAGAAGTCATTTCTGGAAA